>CAZFLF010000405.1:0-6287 GCA_964519825.1 uncultured Pirellulaceae bacterium
CAACAATTCTTCATAGCCCTGCTTGAGCGGCCGGACCTCATAGCCCATTTTCTTTAGAATCTCGGCAGCAGTAATCGCACGCTTTCCGGCACGGCAATGACAATAGACGATCGTCTTGGCGTCGAGGTCCTTGATGAGCGTCTTGGGATCTACACCTTCCTTCAGCTTGCTGAGTGGGGCCAGCGTCGCTTGTTCCAAGTGGCCAGCGTCCCATTCGTTCTTTTCGCGAACGTCCAGCAGGATGGCTTTGTGACCCTGGAGGTTCTTCTTGACGGTCTCGATCGAGTCCTTGGTATGCTCGACCTTGTCGTCGGCACGCAATACTAAGCCCGCGTGGGTAAACCAAAGAGAAACAATAACAGTCAGCACGATACCGTAATGAGTTTTCATGAACTCTCCTTGAAAACAGCTACGAAAGTTTAGTTAAGGGACTCGCGAAATTGACATTCTGTCCTGCTTCGGCATTCGTGTTGCGGAACAACACGGCCACACAACGCTATTTCCAGACGCGGCGTAAGAAGTCGACGAAATTACGATGCATGATTCCTTCGATGTCGGCTTCGCTGTACCCAAGTTGTCGCAATAAGTCGGGAATCGTCTGCAAGTCGGCGATGGAATTCATATCCATCGGCATTTGTTCGGTGCCGTAACCGCCGTCGAGGTCGGTGCCAATCCCCACATGCTTGGCGCTGCCGGCCAACTGGCAGATGTGATCGATGTGCTCGCAGATACGAGCAATCTTCAATTGGAACTCCTGCGGCTTGCTTCGTAGATGGACCCAGCCTGGCACCATCATGATCGCATCGAAGGCCATACCGAGTACGCCGCCGCGCTCGATAACCGCCTTAATCTGATCGTCCGCGAATTGACGATTCCATGGCGCGAGGACCCGGCAGTTCTGATGGCTGGCCCAGACAGGACCGTGAAAGCAATCCAGCGCTTCCCAAAAACACTCGTCGCACAAATGGGTCGCGTCCAAAATGATCCCCAGCCGATCCATCTCTTTGAGCAGCTCTTTTCCCTTGGCCGGTAACGGACCCATCGCGTCGGTGCCATGGGCGTACACTCCGGGGCCGTAGTGCGCCGGGCCGAGCGCGCGCAAACCGTCCGCGTAACTCCGCTCAAGATGTTTCAACGTGACGATGGAGTCGGCCCCTTCCAGGCTCAGAATGTATCCAATTGGAAGCCGTGACGGACTGCTGCGCGTATCGCGGACGTAAAGGTTCTCGTCATAGGGCGGAGCGTTCTGCCAGGTGGTGACGTGCCGGTCGAGGTCCGCACGGTTGCGAATCTGGATCATCTCACCGACTTCTTCCATGGCCCGGTACCACGCCAGTTGTCCCTGTGTTTGCGCCCACGCCTGCGCCGGCGAATTCCACCCCGGGAGTCGATGAAAGTAAGGCGAATACCGGCCGATCTGCGTGGCGACACACAACCCGATTTCGCCGCGCCGCATTTCCGGCAGACAGACCGTTGCGTTCCCACGGTCGACTTTGTCCTTCAGATAGACTTCCCAGCGCCGAATGCGTTCGAGGGGCCACGTCAAATCGCGATTCCACTCCAAAGCGTTCATGCTGAGGTCAAGGTGGCAATCGAAGGTGAGCATGTCGAGGTTCCTTTCGTCCAGTTTTTATGTCTTCAGGTGGATCATTCCAACCAGCTACTCGCCGAATGTTAACGACAGCTCGCGGAGATACTCGATGACATCTTCGAGCCGGGAGGTCATCACGCCGCGTTGGCGGCCGGCGCGATCGCATTTTCCCAGCAGCACCAGCTCGTCATAGCTCTCATTCTCCTGCAGGCGAATCTTTGCCCGGTGACCGATCGTCCCCTCCAGAATCTCGTGCACCGCCATATGGTGTTCGATCAACCAGTGTGCTCGCGGGGTGATGAAGCCCCCCAACGCCTCGAGTCCCGCCGCGACGTGGCTACGAGGGTCGATCCCTTTTCCCACGTCATGCAGCAGAGCTGCCAGCAAGAACTCCTCGTCGTAGGGCAATTGATCCCGCGCGAGGTCGAAGACTTGGAGGCTGTGATACAGAACGTCTCCTTCGGGATGGTACTTCGGATTCTGTTTGACGTTTTCCAGTGGCAGCAGCAGCGCTTCGTACAGCTGAAAGCGATCGACTTGTTCCACGACTTGCTCGACGGCCTCAGCGAGATCTAGCCCCGGGTATTCGGCGACGAGAAACTGTTCGAGTTCGGCGATGCTAGCCCGCTCGATCGCTTTGCCGGTGATGGAACTTTTGGAGACGTAGTGGGCTTTGTCGCTAGGATAGACGGTTAGCTCAAACGGGAATCGGTCCCGCACGTGGATGTGGACGAAGGTCCGCTCAACGCCCAGTTTTCGCACGAGCTTCCGTTCGACGTTGTAAACCAGCCCTTCCGCATCCAGCGCCGCCGTGACGGCTTCAATAGAGTCGGTAAAGACATGCAAGTCGATGTCCGAGCCTTGCCGCACGTGCCCTGTCAGGACGCTGCCGATCAGCCGCGGCCGGAAGCGTTTTAGTACGCGCATCAGCTGGAGAGCCTCCAGCCGCATGTCGCGCAAGTTATCTTGACGGCGATCTCCCTCATACATCCGCGCGATGGCTTGGATTTCGTCGCGAATCTCGGCATTACTAGGCAGATCGGCGGGCTTGACCCAGCCTTTACAGACATGCCGCGCAGCCTTCATCTTCGCGCGGTAGTACTCCGACTCACGCCGTTCGTACATGAGCCGGGCGGCTTCCCAGGCAATTTGCCGCCGCAATTTCGATGAGTTCATCAATCAGGCGCCGATGAATGCAGCGCGAGCAGAATTTATTGCAGGTGCGGACCGAAGGGAAAGAATCGCGTCACTATCGAGGGACGATTTCTTCAGTTGCAAGTGCTTCAGTTTCGATTGCTTCAGTTTCAAGCGTCCCGGATACCGACGTGGACGACGCCACCGGCAATCGCCGCAGGGAGTATACGGTCATCGCCGACGCTGGGCAAGTTCGCCCGATCCAACCAACAACTATGATCAAATGGCCTGATGCGTTACTATCGCTTCCACGAGTGAAGTGTTGTGCTTTAAAGGAGTTCACGTAATGAGCTTGGTTCGCTTAGGAATCTTGTCTGTGATCGTGGTCGGTCTGTCTACCGCGTCTGTGGCGCATGCGGGCGCCTCCAATAGCCTGCTGGATATTTCCGCCGACGGCCAGTTATTGGCTTGTACCAACCGCGATAGCGGCACCGTGACGCTCGTCGATCTGGCCAAACACACTAAGCTCCGTGAAATTCAAGTCGGTGAGCATCCCGAGGGGATTTCGTTCCTTGGATCGTCACATCGCCTCGCGGTTGCTGTTTACGCCGAGGACAAGATCGTCTTTCTCGACGGCAATTCAGGTGAGCGACTCGGTGAGACCGAGGTGTTCGATGAACCGTACGGGGTGGTCAGCAGCGCCGACGGGAAGCGAGTTTTCGTCACGCTTGATTATCCCGGTCGAGTTGTCGAGATCGATGCCAACTCTCACTCGATTGTGCGGGAGATGCCTGCCGGACAGTTCGTGCGTGGCATCGCCATTTCGGCCGATGACAAGCGGTTGTTCATCGGCGAGTACTACACGGCGTCGATCAAAGCAATCGATGTCGCCACTGGCCAAGTCGTCGACCAGTGGCCCGGCGCGAGCACCGACAATCTAGTACGCCAAGTGACGCTTCATCCGCGGCGTCCCAAGGCCTATTTTCCGCACATGCGTTCGCGAGTCACGGCCGTCCACGGCGAAGGCTCGATTTTCCCCTATTTAGGCGTCGTGGATACCGATGACGGGGAGGAGACGCTGCGAAAACGGATCCCGATGGACTCGTTCCGTGGCAACCTTGTCACCGCCAACCCGTGGGAGACTGCCGTCTCACCCGATGGCCTCCGGTTGTATTCAGTGTTTGCCGGCTCCAACGACATGTTCGCGTGTAATGTGGTCGATGACGACTACCGGGAAATCACTTATCGAGCCTACATCCGAATAGGGCAAAATCCGCGTGCTGTGCGCGTCTCGCCCAACAACAAGACGGTGTACGTCTACAACGCGCTCGACTTCGATATCACGGCATTCGACGCCGAGAACTTGCGTCACATTGCGTCCATTCAAGTCACCGAGAATCCGTTGCCCGAGAATGTCCTGCTGGGAAAGCAATTGTTCTATTCGGCGCTGCAGCCGATGGTCGGCCGGCGATGGATCTCCTGCTCAAGCTGCCATCCCGATGGCGACCCGGACGGACGCACGTGGCACAATCCTGACGGGTTACGCAACACGCAATCTCTTGCGGGCATGGCCTGGACGCACCCCATTCATTGGTCCGCGGACCGCGACGAAGTGCAGGATTTTGAACACACGATTCGCGGGCCGCTGATGCAGGGCAGGGGATTGATAAACGGTAGCGTGAACAAGGTTCTGGCGGAGCCGAATCGTGGCCTATCCGACAAACTGGATGCGATGGCTGCGTATTCGAATTCGCACAAGGTCCTACCCAGCCCGCACGGGAAGGGGGGGCTGTCCGAGGCGTCGCGCCGCGGGCGCGAACTGTTCCTCTCCGAGAAGACGCAATGCGCCAAATGCCACGGCGGTCCGTGGTATTGCGATTCGATCCCGCGCCCTGCCGCGGAGATCGCCCGGCACGACGTCGGTACCGGCAATGATGATCCGAGTGAAAAAGTGGGGCCGGCCTACGATACTCCCACGCTGCTTGGCGTCTACCGGACCGCTCCGTATTTGCATCACGGCCGAGCACAGTCCTTGGCGGAAGTCCTGACCAAGTTTAATCAAGGTGACAAACACGGGGTGACGAGCCACCTTTCGCCGACAGAAATCACAGACTTGGTGGAGTTTCTGAAGGCACTCCCGTTTGAGGCGCCGGAGCCGCTTGCCGAGAAGGCAGGTTTGAAGAAGATTGTCGATTGACTTGCGTTGACGTTTACAATTCGTCGCCGCGTTTCCGTTTCGGAGAATTCAGAATGCCTAGAATCGTTTCAAGAATCGTACGACGGCCTTCCCAGGCCGTCGCTCGGTCGCACAACTCGGCCCCGGACGGCCTGGGAAGGCCATCGTACATCGGCCGTCACTCCCTGTTAGGCGAAAGTCTCGTTGTGGCTGGGCTCATGATGGCGTTTTGCCAAGCGGTTCTCGTTGCGGCGCCGCTCAGCGACGGAGAGAAAAAATCGGCTGGCAAGAAACCCACTCCACCAGCCGTTCAAGTCGAGGTCGCCAGTTTTGCCCAGATCCAAAATGCGATTGCTAAGCATCAGGGCAAAGTTGTCGTGGTCGATTATTGGAGTTCCTGGTGTGCCCCCTGCCTGAAAGAATTGCCCGAAATGGTACAACTACACAAGGACTTGGGTGACAAGATCGTATGCCTGACCGTGGACGTCGACTTTGCCGGCATCGAAGGAGAAAAGCCGGAACAACACCGCGAGAACGTGCTGGGCATCCTGACGAAAAATCAAGCGACGATGCGGAACTTTATTTCGTCGGATCCTGATCTCGCCGTCTTCGACAAGCTGCGTGTGGCGTCGGTGCCGGCGTTGCACGTCTTCGATCGAGCCGGAAAATTACATCAACGGTTCGACAATGAAAACGGAGCCTTTGGCGACGCTGGGTTTTCCATTATCAAGCATGTCAAACCGGTCGTCCTTGAATTACTTAAGTAATGAACCGGCCGAGTTTGGCTTGTTAGCCTGAACAACGTCTTTTTTTGAGACCTCAATCTGGAGAACGAAGCATGAAAATCGTACTGATGGTGGCTGTGATGATACTGTTCGCGGGTATCGTGTCGGAGTCCGCTCGCGGTGAGCTCAAACCTGGTGACGCAGCGCCCGATTTTGAGTTGAAGGCCAGTGACGGCAAGACCTATAAGCTGTCCGATTTCAAAGGAAAACAGGCGCTCGTGATCGCTTGGTTCCCGAAAGCATTCACCGGCGGGTGCACGAAAGAATGCAAATCATTAAAGGCCAACGGTCAGAAGCTGCGTGAATTCGATGTCGCATACTTCACCGCCAGCGCCGACGACGTGGAGACCAATGCCAAATTCGCGAAGAGCTTGGATCTCGACTATCCGATTCTGAGCGATCCGGAACGAAAAGTGGGCGAGGCTTTTGGCGTTGTCGACTCGGCGCAAAAGAACCCACGACGATGGACGTTTTACATCGGCAAGGACGGCAAGATTCAGCACATCGAAAAGATGGTGAAGACCGACACACACGGTGAAGACATGGCCGCCAAGTTGAAAGAACTTGGAGTCGCCAAGAAGTAACGTCGGAAATCGCGACC
>CAZFLF010000406.1:0-6281 GCA_964519825.1 uncultured Pirellulaceae bacterium
TTTTTTGCTCCGGGTTATTGCTTGCCAAAGCTTTGTCATTGGAACTCAGCAAGTCACGATACACGTCCTTGACCGCCATCGCGATTGTTTGTGCTTTGGAAAAGCGGATCTGAACTACCGCCGAGACACGGGCGGCGTTCGAGTCGGATTCTTGCGGTTGATCATAGATTCGGATCAGGTCCTCGATGGTGCGTAATTGTTCCGCATCGGCTCCTTGAACCAGAATCGAGTTGGTATCGAGATCGTCAATGAGTTTCAACTTTTTCCGTTGCGACAAGCGGCCTCGCGGCTTGTCCTTATCGGACGGCATATAGTCGTAATAGTAAACTCGGCGCGAGCTTCCGGTGTTCTTTTCCTCACTCTCATCAAAGAAATCTTCCAGGTTTTTTCGGACCCAGAAACTGTCGGCGTGTTTAAGTTTGTAGATCCGGTAGTCGCGACGTGGTGGGGCGACCTGGCCGATCAGTTCTTCCAGCATGTCGAGGGCTTGCGTGTCCTGCGAGAAGATGACGAGTCGGCCATCAGGAGCCACCGAAATATTGATTGGAGGAGGCGCAGAGGGTTGGCCGTCCCCGCGTAATCGGTCCGAACGCGGCCCTGGCGTTCGCGGATTCCCCTGAGAATCGCTCGGCTCCGCTGCCGGATTACCGGTAGCAGTCGCCGGATTGCCGGTAGTTGTTGTCGGATTACCAGCAGCGGTTGCCGGAACGTCAGTCGGCTGCGGTGGCACGGTTGGAGGAACTGGCTGCGAGTCAGCAGACGCCGACGGTGAGTCTTGCGGAGTCAATAACGTGGCCAACTGGTATTTCGGCAACGGTTCGATTCGAGTTTCCTTTTGCGTGGCCTTTTGCGGCTCGAACGTATCAAAACGCGGACTCGGCACGCCCGTCGAGTTCGTTGAGGGAGTCTCCGGCAAAGTTAGAGGATTGGGTGCGAGAGACGGCCACGTGTTTCGCAGCCGTTCTAGCAGCTGTTGCATTTGTTCGGGCGGGATTACGTCGAGCACGCGCAGCTTTTCCCCATTGCCGCCGCGCGCAGGGATCTCACCAAGTTTCGTCAGCAAGTTGGTCACTTCCTGCAACTCGATCTCATTGGCCCACAACAGGAGCTTGTTGTTTTCGATATCGGCGTCAACGCGGAACTTATCGTCGTCTTTGGTTTCATTTCCGCCGCGATTATACGAGGAGTAAAAGTCGAAATAACGTGACTGTTGCTGTTTCTGCTCTGGTGGGCCAATCATCATGAACTCGATAGTCCCGGCGACATAATCCGCCTCGAGTCGCCGCAATTGAACTACCTCGAACTTACGGCCGCTGCCGTCCAGCCGTTCGACGACCTGACGAATCGTGAGGTGATCTGCCAGCGAGGCATAGGCAATGATTGCTTTATTCTTCGTGTCGACTTCCAAATGAGTTGGCGGTTCGAGCTGACCGATCTCCAGCAATGTTTTGACAAGCGTGGCTGGGTCAACGTTGTGGAGACGATAGACCTGCATGCGGTTGATGTTGGTCAGCAGCGATCGCGTGTTATCGGATTCGACGTCGATGGCCTTGATGGCCTGGGAGATGATCTCCATCTTGTCGGGTGGAGCGTGTGCCATAACGCTGTTCTGGCGCACGTTGGCGACTAAGTGGATGTCTTCCTCTTTCTTTGGTTGCGGTGGCGGCTGTCCTCCCCGTTGCTGCATTTGCTGCTGCATCATCATGGCCTGTTGCTGCATGGCTTCCATCTGTTGCGGCGACATCGGTCCGGCGTTTGCCGGCTTGGAATCGACTCCCAAGAGCGACTTGAGTTGATCGATAACCTCGGCGACGCGCGTGTACTTCAGCGGAAACACTTTAACCAGGCGCTGTTGCGGTTCGTCCGATTGCTCCCGTTTGATCAACGCATAGACTTCTCGCAAATTAATTGCGGCGTCCATCGCTTCGACGCGATTAGTATTTTTCAGCGGGGTAATCTTGGCATTCGGACTGAGCATCGGCTTCAGTTCCTCGACCGCTTTCTCCGAGATAATCCAATCCAGTGGAAAGGAAACCTTGACGTAATCATGGGGCAGCCGCTGGGCCAATTCCTCCGGCTCGACACGCGGGACCAATCCAGGATTGAGCTTGTCGATCTTGACCACCGACAGAACTTCACCGTGCTGGAGCAGCGTGTAACCGCGGGCCAGAAGATGGCGGTTGATCAAATCTCGCGCTTCCGGGACGGTGTAATCCCGCTGCGTAACCAGATTCAAATAGTCGTTAGGCAACTCTTGCCAATCGAGGCTCATCGCCGACACGATCGCCAGCCATTCCAAGACATCCGCCCACGGCTGCCCGTGAAAGTTGAATCGGACCTTGCCGTTCGGATCGGGTTTGATTTTCAGTTCTCGCGGATCGGGTGGTATCGACGGCTTGTCAGGACGAGTCACCGACTTACTGGCCTCGGCCATCGGCGCACCCGGCGGTTTCCCCGTTTCGTCCGCAGCTGCTCCCGGCGGAGTAGGCTGGCCAGGGCGGCCGGGCCGAGGAGGTTGTCCCGGAGGGATTGGCTTACCGTCTGGACCCACGGCAACGGGTTGACCTGCCGCTGGTGGAGCGACCGCAGCTCCTTCTACGGATTTGGTTGTGACAGCGGGTTGCGCGTGGGTGACACCCGGTGTGATCGAGAGCCACCACACGGTTCCCAGCACGACGCCGAATGTTGACAAGAATTTCATAGGTTAGTTGGACTCTTCATTTGGCCGCACAAATCAAACTGAGCGTTCCCTGGCACATCCAACCGCGTCGGCCGAGGCCACACCACTTATACCCCCCCAGCCAGACGCAAACAAGACATTTTGTCTTTCATCCATGTGGCCAAACGTCCCACTTCGGATCGCGCTTGGAATATCGTTTGATCGGCAGATCAATTCCCGGGATCATTACCCCTGGCCTGATGCCCGCGAATCGGTGGTCCTATTATCTTCACGCGGCGGCACGAAGCAACCTCGAAGGGCGAACATTTGAATATCGCGCAACTGGCCGCTCCCCTTTTCGCTGGCGGATGAGCTGGCCTATCATGTCGAACCGTTGACGTTTTCTTACCCCTTGGTTTCCTGGATTCGAGTTTGGCCATGTCCCGTAAAGGTTCCGCGTTCGCCGGATTGTCTGTCGCCCTGGTGACACCGTTGAAAAATGGACAGGTTGACTACCCCACGCTCCGCGCTCAGGTCGATTACCAAATCGCCGCCGGGACGACTTGTCTGTGCCCGGTTGGCACCACCGGTGAGTCGCCAACTTTGTCGCACGAGGAGCATGAGCGCGTCATCTCCGAAGTCGTGCAAGCGTCCGCCGGCCGCGCGAAAGTCATGGCGGGGACCGGATCGAATAGCACCGCCGAGGCCCTCCGGCTCACCAAATGGGCCGCGAAGGAAGGGGCCGACGCCGCCTTGATGGTTGCTCCCTATTACAACAAGCCGACCCAAGAGGGTTTCTTCCTGCACTATCAAGCGGTGGCCGAGTCCGTCGGCATTCCAATCTGCGTTTACAACATTCCAGGTCGCACCGGCAAGAATATCGAACCAGAAACCATCGCCCGGTTAGCAGAAATCCCCAACATCACGATGGTGAAGGAAGCGACTGGACAGCTCGATCAGGCGTCCCAGATTCTCAACACAACAGATCTCACCGTGCTCAGCGGCGACGACAGCCTGACGTTGCCGATCATGTCGGTGGGGGGCGAAGGAGTCGTCTCCGTCGTCGGCAATATCATTCCTCGTGACATGATTGCGCTGGTCGCAGCGTTTCGAGCTGGTCAAGCGCAGCGTGCCTGTGAATTGCACCACAAACTGTTTCCTCTTTGTCGCGACATGCTGGGACTGGCCACGAATCCCATTCCCGTCAAGGCGGCGATGAAGCTCCTTGGTCGCGACACCGGCGAATTGCGATTACCAATGACCCCGCTCGACGAAAAAAGCCTGGCGGCACTTCGCAAAACACTCACCAACTACGGCTTGCTGTAGAGCGCTCATGGCAGGCCAACCATGGCGAACCTCCTGGGGATTGGTGGCGGTCCTGATTTGGTCCGTATTGGTCGGTTTTCCAGCCTTGGTGTTTCACCTGAACGACGCTGTCCTGGGTATCGGAGAACATCTCCATGCCGCGGCTATGTTTGTCGTATCGCAGTTGCTCGTCTACTGGCTGGCGGCCCGTCCGAGCAGGTCCACACGGCGGGCGGCGCTGAATCCGATTCCGCAATCGGTCGGACCGGTCGCCGCAGCCGGGCTGCCTAAACCTCAGGTGTGGGACGCCGAATTGGTGACAACGGACAAGAATGCAGAGTCTGCGAGCACCACCCTTTCATCTGCGGCATCTCCCGACGGATGCACCACGAGATTGATCATTGGCAATTATCTGGGCAGCTCTCGTTCACGGGTCGTTTACATCGAGCCGGGAGGAACCAATCACACGCTTCTTCCCGGTCAAGAAATCGAAATCACGGCCACGTCCCAGGGGATGCTACCGTCGTTCCGAATTGTCGAATCGGATATTGCGACACAAGTGTACGTCGACGGAATCGCGATCGCTGTTGCTGTGACTCAGGACGGCGTTCCAATACCGAGGGCCGCTCCCGCTGGCCAGGGAGCGGCGAAAGAACTGGGAAATCAACGATGAATGAAACCGATCGCGTCCTTCTCAGGACCTGGCGCGCAGTAATGCAGTTATGGCGATTTTGAGTGATGGATGCTTGCGGTACTTGCTCAAAGCCGGCAGACCTGATGTGCTGTCGGCTGTGAGCCGTCCGATACGGCGCCCGGCGATCTTGAAACCCTCCCGACCTTTGCAAGGAAGGCTGGCTAGCTGAATGCCTCACACGATTGTGATTTTCGGAGCTTCGGGCGATCTGACGAGTCGTAAGCTTGTTCCGGCACTGTTCCGGCTGTTTCAGCGCCGTCGATTACCGCCCGAAACGCGCATTGTGGGAGTCTCCCGCACCGAGATGTCCCATGACAAGTGGCGGAATGAATTGCGACGGACGACCGCCAGATTCATTGGTGCCGACTTTGATTCCGAGACGTGGGATACGTTCGCGGCGAATGCCTTCTACCAGCCCGGCGACGTTCAAAATCCCGAGGACTTTGTCCGGCTCGCCAAGATGTTGGACGAACTAGAAGGGGGCTCGGCGACCCGGTTGTATTACTTATCGACATCGCCCGCACTTTATCCGCTGGCGATCGAGCAACTCGGCGCCGCGAGCATGGTGGCCGAGTCGCACGGTCTGCGACGAGTGATCATTGAAAAGCCGTTCGGCGTCGACCTGCAATCGGCGCGTGAGCTGAATCAAATAGTCCATCGGGTATTCGATGAACAGCAGATTTACCGAATCGATCACTACTTGGGTAAAGAGACCGTTCAGAATCTGCTCGTGTTGCGTTTCGCAAATTCAATTTTCGAGCCGATTTGGAATCGTAACTACGTGGACCACGTGCAGTTCACCGTCGCTGAGGAAGTAACCGTCGGCCGGCGCGGAGCGTTCTATGATTCGGCCGGCGTATTGCGCGATATGTTCCAAAACCATCTGTTGCAGCTCCTGTCGATCATCGCAATGGAAGCGCCGGCTCGATTCGATGCGGGGTTTGTTCGCGATGAAAAGGTGAAGGTCCTGCGTGCCATTCGCCCGCTCGAGGGAGCGGACTTCGCTCAAAATACCGTGCGCGGACAATACGAAGGCTATCGCAGCGAGCAAGGTGTAGCGCCAAACAGCCAAACCGCCACATTCGCCGCCATCAAGCTGTTCGTCGACAACTGGCGATGGAATGGGGTGCCGTTCTACTTGCGCAGCGGCAAGGCTATGTCCTGCCGGACGACACAGATCGTAATCCAGTTTCGCGAACCGCCGCACATGGTCTTCTCGGATGGCCCGCGCGACCCTGTCGATGCCAATCGGCTCGTCATCCAGATTCAGCCAGCCGAAGGGATCCAGCTCCACTTCCAAACCAAAATCCCAGACGCCGGCATGCGATTCCGAATGACGGACCTCAACTTCAGTTTTCAACGTGAGTTCGCCGGCGAATTGCCCGACGCTTACCAGCGACTTTTGCTCGATGCCTTGAACGGCGACGCGAGTCTTTTCGCACGCAGCGATGAGGTCGAACTCGCCTGGGGAATCATTGATCCGATCGTTGCCGCCTGGAACAGTCCCGCGGCACCAAAACTGGAGAAGTATCCGGTCAGCATGTGGGGACCGGAATCCGTGTCGCGCTGGATGGAAGAACAGGGGCGACAGTGGTTCGATGTCTGCCCGGTGCTGAGTTGATT
>CAZFLF010000407.1:0-6274 GCA_964519825.1 uncultured Pirellulaceae bacterium
TGAACAGATACAGCGTCTGCTGGTAACGCTCGCCGAGCGGAATGACCATGCGCCCGCCTTCCTTCAGTTGCTGAACCAACGCCGGCGGAATTTTTTCCGGCGAGCAAGTCACGATGATCTTGTCGAAAGGGGCATGTTCAGCCCAACCTTGAAATCCGTCGCCAACCTTGGTGTGAACGTTGTCGTACTTCAACTTGTGCAGCGTTTGAGCAGCTCTTTGACCAAGTGACTCGACGATTTCGATCGAGTAGACCTCAGCCACCAGCGGACTCAAGACGGCGGCCTGATAACCGCTGCCCGTGCCGATTTCCAAAACCTTGTCGGTCGAACGTGGCTCAATTGATTGCGTCATGTAAGCCACGATGAACGGCGGCGAAATCGTCTGACCTTCGCCAATCGGCAAAGCCATATCCAGATAAGCGTGCTTCCGCTGGGCCGCCGAGACAAAGAGATGCCGGCGCGTGTCACGGAGCGATTGAATCACTCCGCTGTTTTGAATGCCGGCTCCTTGGATTTCTTCCCGCACCATTCGTTGGCGAGATTCGGTCCAGAATTGTTCCGTCTGGGCCGCGGACTCTGCGGCCGGCAACCATGCCATTATCAGCCAGGCAAACCGCCAGCCGTGTCCAAAGAATTTGAGAATGCGACGGGACAAGAGAACGCCTTCCGGAGTTCACGGCTCCCGAGCTGATCAAGACGATCCGGGACGAACAAGAGCCGTTCACAATCACCAAAAAAAAATCCTAATCCCTCCGGATAAGCTCTGCCCACAGTTTAGTCGATGTGCGGCAAACTGGCAAACACTTCGCCTGATCGGTGGTGATACTGTTTGAGACAATGTCTAGGGGAATAGAAAGGGAGATGGCCGCGACTACAGTATGGCAGCGCACTGGACTGTTGCTTCGGCCACATTTTCCTGCCCGCTGATCTTCCTGCCCATAACTCGAAGTTGCAAACTGACAGGAAGATTGGCGGACAGGAAAATGAGCCAATGGAGCTCGTTGGAGCGTCACTCGAGGAGAAGCTTCAACTACCCGCCGAATGTGCTAACAGTAAAACCTGCTTTACGTTCGGGGAATTCCGGCCAAGCGAGCCACCCCGCCTGCCACGCCGAAACTCACTTTGGCCATGCGGTCGTAGTCGAGTGTGTCCGCGCGATCCGACCGCTCGTGATAATGCGGATTGCGCAGCATTGCCGTATCGGTCAACATCAGTGCGGCGTATCCCTGGTCCCAAAACGAACTGTTGTCGGAGAGCCGGATGTGAGTGATTGATTCGGGCAAACAGAGCGAGAGCAGCGGGAACCGAGTCCACTGCTTAAAGCCACGGCGAAAACCCCAAGCCAACCGCTTCGAGCGCAGGTTACCGACCGCAGCCAAAAAGTTTCCGCGATGAGGGAACAAACCATGCAGCCAGCGTGGAATTCCTTCCGGGATCCTCTGGCTGTGCGGCTTATCCGTGTAATAGCCGACCATCTCCAAACAGAGCATGCCGAGGAGCTTTTCACCCCGCATTCGACATCGCCTGGCATAGACCTGGCTGCCCATTGTGTCGGTGTAAAAGTAGGGCGGCTCCTCGCAGGTGAAAGCGACAAATCGAATCGTCCGCTGGCTCGCGCGACCTTGCAGCAAACGAGCCACTTCAATCAGCACCGCGACCGCCGAAGCATTATCGTCGGCTCCGGGAGTGGACGGGGTCGAGTCGTAATGCGCGCCAAGAACAACGATCGAATCCGGGTGCCGCTCGCCGATTCTTTCAACGACGAGGTTCGTTGCGGTCATTTCCTCCACGGCATAGGTTTGGCGCTCCACTTTGTCACCAAACGCTGAGAACTCGCCTTCGATGTACGCGGCGGCAGCAGCGAGTTCCGTAGCCCGACCCAAATGCCGTGCACCAATCTCTTCGGCGAGCATCTCCACATGCTTACGCAGACGGGCGGCGAGTTGCGGTTCCGCTTCCGGGAATTGCGGCATCGGTTAGACCTCGGGCGAAACTCGGACTCTTTGAGTCGACGGCGCCCAGCTGAACATTCGATGTATCGGACGTAAAGACGAGGAAGGATCGCTGCGCTGTGCCGACAGATGGCGAACTATGTTTTCGATCCGCGTTACTTCGTCGCGCGCCGCAATGACCACTTTGCAGCGAACCTGGTTTTCCTCGACGTCGTCGCGCCCGGCTGCGGCGAATGGATTTGGGGCCTCCGGATCGTAGCCGCCAGCCACCCGGCTCTGGACTCGGTCACGACGGGTGGAGAGCTCGCTGCAGCCAGCGATGGAGAGTTGCTTCAAGATCGGAAGAGCCGTTTGTTTCTCCACGAGCAAAAAACTGTTCCTCAAGCTGCCCGATCGTTGTTATCAAATCCTGTCGTTCCGTAGAACTGAGCCCGATAACCGTATCGTGCTGTATCCGCTGAAGCAGGCCGAGCAGAGTGAAGGGCGTCAGCAGCTCCGGACGCCGGTAGGCGGCAACCGCGGAATGTGTCTTTCTGCGCCGTCGAGCAAACGCGACGACCAGGACGGCGGCAAGAAGAAATACGCCTGCCCCACCGGCTGCCGGCCAAAACCAACGCTGCGCAACACTCGTTGGAGGCCAGCGAAGCATTTCATCGGCGGTGGTATCCACGATGTCCGCGTCATCGTAGCGCTGGTGCGTAACGGTAAAGCTGGCATCCGCCGGTGCCGGGAATGCAAATGAACTCGGCGTCCCAACCGCCGCTGGAGACAGCTCCAGCAACCACCGTCGCTCGGTGAGTGCTTCTGGGCGATCTCGCACTTCCAGAGATGTGACGTTCAGTGCTTGCTCGATTGGCTGAGCTGTTTTGAAACCGGCCACCGGTGGCGTCAGGACCAGGAGTTGGTCCAGTTCCGGTACAAGCCCGCGGGCTGTGGCCGTCACTTCCAGGCGAACCATTCCTTTGGCCAGCTCTCGGTCATCAAGCAGTTGGCGGATTTTGACTTCGCGGGAGGGACGCAGTGCCGGAGCGGTATCTCGCGAGTCAAGCAAAACCACCTGCGACTGGACCGGCAATCTCACCGAATCGCCACCGTCGGCGAATTCCAAATCGAACTGCACGGCTGGAAGTCGATCGATCGCTTCATCCTTGGTTCGCAGCATGACATAGGCGACGGGCAGTTCTTGCCATCCTTCGCGGCCAAATGAGTAGGGTTTCGCCTGCTGGTTATGAAACGCGATTGTTTCGATGCTGAAGGCCTGCGAGAGCTTCTCACGGAGGTCTTGTTCCAGGCGTTGCCGCGGACTGTTTTCCTCGGCCTGTCCGTAGGAGGCGGTACCGGGAACTGCTGGTTGCAAAAGTGCAGTAAACGAATCGTTCTCACGAAGGACTGCCCGAGTTCCCGCCAACGAAACGTGCACGCCGAACGGGCGGCCGCGCCCGACTCGATCGCTGCCATCAATTTGCAAACGCAGCTCCACCTCCTTCAATAGGTCGTCGTAAAAGGCCAGGCGACTCGCCAGTGGAAGCGCCGCCGGATGGTCGCCCAATACCTGCACCGCCTGCCGCACCAAATGCGGCTTAAGGTGCGGCGGAACCTGATCAAGCGATTCGAGGAGCGCCGTGGCAAACAATTGCTGATGTCGGGAAGCGGCCTGACCCAAGCCACGCAGCGATTTTCCAATCTGCTGTACTTGAGCCTCGTTCGGCTCCTGCGGCGTCAGATACGCGAGTTCGCTGGTCCCGAGTGCGGACTTTAACCACTGCTGGTAGACATCCACCTGGTACTTTTCGGGATCGAGCGCGGGAACCGATTGGGCATAGGCGTCCGCCGCCAATTGAAACGTGGTAAATGCGGCATCCCGTTGTCGGACATAGGTCGCCAGGTCCACTTGCTCGCCGTATAGATACTCCGCCTGATCAAAATGCACGCCGGCGAGCATCGTGAGCAGATCGGCACGCTCCGGAGAGCGTGACGCTGCACCTGTAAGCAACTCGATGGCCAGCTTGTAGCCTCGATTTAGTTCATCCGCTTGCTCATGAGTTGTTCGCTTGGTTCCCTGCTGCTGCTGGATCTGCGGGTCGCGCCACGCACTGGCCAGCCCCTCGCGGAGAGAGCGGGCCAGGTGCAGCGCGGAATCTGGAGCGAGCCGGTCCAGCGGTCCAAAGACCCGGCCGATGTCTTCCTCCCGATAGACTTCCGCGGGTGAGTGGCAACTCGCAAAGCCCGCGACCAATATCTGTTCGCTGAGAGGAGGAACGCCGGCCTTTTTGAGTGCCACCAGGAGTTCGTCCAACCGTGCCAGGTTCCGCAGTTGTCCGGCCCGCGTGATGGGATGGCTGCTGTCATAGTTGCCGTTACCCCACATTCCTTGCGCACCGCTCTGACGCATTTGCTGCAAATAGTATCGCTTCTGGGCAGGTGAAAGCTGGCGCCAATAGTTCGGATCAATGCCATTGGAAGCATCGTTACGATTAGGATCCGCATTTCCTCCAGTGACGGCCAGCAAAAGTGATTCGGCAACTTGCCGAGCAAGATCGGGATCTCGGCAAACCATTTCGCTCACAACTGCGAGCGACGCGGCATGGTCCCCCGCCCGCGCTGCGAGCAGTCCAATGAGATGCTGGATGTGGTCCGCAGTGTCGACCCCGACTGAGTTGCGCCAGAGCGGCCCTGGCGCGGTTTCGAGCAGCGTTGGCACCGGTAGAGCTTCAATCCGCTCATCATTGGCCACGACGATTTTGCGCAAGGGCCCTCCGGCCCCTTTTTGGGCTTCGTTGATCCAGGCGCGGGTGAGCATTTCCAGGGCAACCGACGAGTCGCCTGGATTGCCGTTCTGCGCAGCCAACAACGCCGTGCCTACAAGATGTTGCAACCGCAGGGCATTCACGCGTCCACCGGTCTCCTTCTGCTGGAATGACGTGGCCACCCGCTGGACAACGCTGGCCAGCAACTCCAACTCCATGGCTGGGTCGTTTCGAAAGACGTGGCCAAACCACTTCGACGCTGCCTCGCGAGGGACTCGCGGTGCCAGGGCCAATGCCCGTCGAATGGCGACCGCCCGTGCTTCCGCCCCCGACGTCATGTCGAGCACCGCCAGCGTCAACTCCCACGAGCGGAGCGTCGCCTTGGAATCGTTCTTCTGCCGGCCGACGAGGTACTGATGCCTCGCATGGAGATTGATTATCGCGAAATCCTTGTCAGCGATTGCTGGACCGATTGGCGGAAGGAAAACCACCGCATTCTCGGGCAGTCCCGCGGCGAGCAGGAGCTTGGCCGCGGCGATCCGTCGGGCAGGATCTTCGCCTCCCAAGTGGGGCGTACCGCTACGAAGAGCCTCCATCAATGCACCCGCCTTTTCCGACTGCTGCAAGCCACGCCGCACAAGCCGGCCGAGGACCGCCAACTGCCGGTCGTCGAGTGGTCCAGGAGAAGCATCGGCAAGCGCAACGATCTCCTGCGGCAAGACGACTCCCATAGAGTCACTTAGCAACATGGAGAGCAGCCCCCCGTAAACGACGGAAGATTGTTCCTTGGGAAGGCTGGTCAGGAACCCTTTCACCGCAACCCAGTCGCCACTGAGGATGCGGACCGCCAGTGGCGAAGTAACCGACGACTCTGCGTTCTCATTGGATTGCGTTGGGTCGGCCGGACTGCGGGAAGGGTCGGTTGGTTGGGTTGGCGGAGGAGTCAGCTCCGCCCGCGGATTCTTCTGCCGCTCGACCAAGGCCTGTAAGACCAGTTCCGGGCGACGTTGCAAAGGTTGAGCGCCGAGCATCCGCTGCAAAGTGGCGAGAGCAGCCATTTGTTCGGGAGAAGCGGGGATGCCAGGCCGGGTTTCCAGGACTGCTTCGAGATCGGGATCTTCATCCGCAGTTACTCCCACGATCGTCACGGAAACATCGCTCGCCGATGCCCCAGGGGGCAAATCGCCAAAAGGATCCTGTGCGAAACTCGTGATTGGTTTCCCGATGAAAACGACCGCTGCGGCAATGGACAACGCCGCCAACGTCAAACACTTCCGCGAAGGGGAAACCGGAGACCATGATTTGTGACGGTCCATAGTAGTTCTCACATAGTCCGACAGGGCCGCAGCCAGAAAATGACTAATGACTAAGGTCTAATGACTAAGGAATCACGAATGACGAATGACCAAATCCCAACGACCGTCTTTTTCCTTGGTCATTGGTCATTGGGATTTGGTCATTCATTAGTCCCTTAGGCATTAGTCATTGGACAAACGGCTCACGAGCCAATCCCTTCGCCAGAGAACAGCCCGGCGCTATTTGTCTTCTTGATTTGCTTGCGGGCGTCTTGCTCCT
>CAZFLF010000408.1:0-6264 GCA_964519825.1 uncultured Pirellulaceae bacterium
GAGGCTGGGGGAAAAATGAGCCGCTCGGCCGGCGCCGGCGGGTTGGCCGACGTGATCACCAAACACGGCGCGGATCGAATCCGGTTTCTACTCGTGCGAACCCACTACCGCAGCACCGTCGTTTATGGCGACGACGGATTTTCAGAGGTCACGTCGGCGCTCGAGACGTTCTACCGGTTCTTCGAGCGTTTTCAGGCAATTACCCGGCAGCGATTTTATAACTTGCCTCCCACGAAATCTCGCCCGGCGGGCGAATTTGATCCCGGCAATGAACCGTTGCTGCAAGCCATGCATACGGCCCGCGCAAGTTTCCTAGCTAAGATGGACGACGACTTCAATACTGGGGGCGCGACCGCCGATTTGTTCGATATGGCACGCGAACTGAATAAGTACTGCGATCAACAGAAGCTGGATGATCTCAAGGCCGAAACGGAGGCAAAAAAGGTCTTCCATGATCCGCGGGTGAAGCTGTTGGTTCGCGCCACCGGCGTTCTCCGCGAGTTGACAGCGGTGCTCGGTCTGTTCCGTGCTCCACCGGCGAACCGCGGCGGTGGTGGCGACGGACTCACGCCCAAGCTGATGGATCTACTAATCGCCATGCGTCAGGAAGCCCGCGCGAAAAAGGATTTTGCGTTGTCCGATCGCATTCGCAACGGCTTAGCCGAAATCGGCGTCACCCTCGAAGATCGCAAGGACGGTACGATCTGGCGTGCGGGATAGAATTGTGGTCGCGTCTCTCCGAGACTCAGCCACTATTTTGACTTCAATTCAATTGTGAGCTGATTCTTCTGACGCTGGATGTCGAATGTAGCGGGCGAAACCTTCTCAAAGCGGCGGAAATTGTCCTCGGTTGGCTGGGGAACGACATCACCCAGCCCGGTGACACGGAGACGGCACATTCCAACGACGGGACCGCTTGTCGCCAGCACGCTGAATTTCCCGTTGCGGACCATAGAGAAGGCAATGGGTTTGAACGGCGAGTCGGCAGGCTCGAAGGTCACCACGCCCCACTTCAGCGGTAGGCCGTCGAGGTTAATGGTCCCTTCGGCGGCCGCACGTTCGATATCGGCTAACAGTCCAGATGCCCGCAACCAGTCCGCCAGACGATCTTTCCAAGTGAATGTCACCGGGTCGCCGGGAGATAAGCCGACGCCGTGCGGACCATAGCGATAGACGTGCAGCTCAGCCGGCACGCCCGCTTTGCGACAGGCCATGTAGAACGCCACGCTATTCTCGGCGGGAACTCCGGTGTCTTCACCAGTATGGAACAGGAATGTCGGCGGCGTCTCCTTCGTGACCTGCTTTTCGTTTGACAGCAGGTCGAGCAACTCCGCTGTCGGACTGTCGCCCAGCAAATTACGGATGGAACCCTTATGCCCGAATGACTCGGTGAAACTGATCACCGGATAGCCGAGGACTGCGAAATCAGGGCGACAACTGACGCGTTCGACCGGGTCCGGATTGTCGGGACGGCCCGCATCGAAGTGGGTGGCAGCGGTGGATGACAAGTGTCCGCCCGCCGAGAAGCCCATGATGCCGATGCGTTTAGGTGACAAACTGAGTTGCTCGGCATTCGCCCGGGCATAGCGCATCGCGCGCTGCGCGTCTTGCAGCGGCGCAGGATGCCGATAGCGCGGGCCCAGCCGGTACTTCAATACGATTCCGGTGACTCCGACTGAGTTCAACCATTTGGCGACCTGATGTCCTTCATGATCGACGGCCAGCGCTCCATAGCCGCCGCCTGGGCAGATCACGATGGCCGTTCCCGACGACTGTTCCGGTGGTGCCAGATAAATCCGAATCGTTGGCGTGTCGAGTTCTTCGTCGCCAATTTTTCCCGGAGCGCCCGCGGGCCACAGCGGCACCTGCCGCGGGCCGATCTCCGCCGAATAAGTCGCCGTCAAACTGACTATCGAAAACAAAACGGCCCAGAACAAAACGGCGGACGCGATTATCTTGGTGTTCCGAGTTGCCGAACCGGACATGGGATCTCTCCTGAGAGGAAGCACTATCACTCCTCCTCTTTCGTCCATTCCTCGATTTGCCGCTGGAGATCCGCGCGCGACAGCCGAACGAAGGGAACCGCGGCCATCAGGTCGTCAAAGCCGTTACGCTGGCGTCCCGGTGCGGTGGCCTTTTGCACTTCTTCGTCGAGCGACACAAGCCAGGTGGGGATGTCAAAACCAACGCCCGACGGCTCGCGTGTCAACGTTTCGATCTCCACTTTTAGCAGTCGGCAGTTAGGTCGGGTGCCAGGCTTCGTCGCTTCCGCGACCGCCGGCTTGACGAAGGCGCAAAGTCGATCGATGACCAATGGTCGCAGGAAACGCTCGGTGATGCGGTCGGCGATCGACGGCATTTGCATGGCATATTTCTTCTGCAAATCGGCGAGCTTTTGCTGGAACTTGTCCGCCTCCTCGCCGATCCGCTCGCGCAGTGCGCGTCGCCAGAGTTGGGCCGCGTGCTTATGGCCTCGGCGCACCAGGATTTCATGCGCGAGTGCCACGGGCTTCAGATTCCAGCAGACGCGGTCATACTTCGCCCGCAGTCGCAGGAAATCCATGAGCGAGTACAACATCTCGCCGCGATCGGACTGTGTGGTGGTGCTGTTGTAGTCGCGGTACTCGCCATAGTTCTCGACGATCGCTTCGAGCACCATGGTCAATCGTTCGATGGCCTCGGCGCGCGTGATCTCGCGGTCCAATTCCTCGACGAGTCGCGGCCGGTCGTCCGCTTCGTCATCTTCCGTGAGACGCTGCAACCACGCGCCGACCCCTTGATGCAGGATCGCGCGCAAATTGCTGAGATTGAGAAATCTCTGAGTGAACAAGTCCGCGCCGTAACGTTCAACGAACTCGACGAGCTTCGCCCAGGATCGCTTGTCGCTGACCTTTTCCAGCACCGACAAACGCAGCGTTCGGCTATGCGCCAACCAATCGACCAACAGCGACTCCGTGATTTTTTCCAGCAAAGAGACCAGCTCTCCGCTGTGGACCGACTCCTTTTCCTCGCTGCCGACCCGCCACCATTCCGCATTAACCGCCAAACATTCGACGATCGCGCGATATCCAATCTTGAATAGTTCGTCGAACTCGGTCACCGCCCCGGGACCAACTGGATTGTTGCGTTCCATCTCGCGAGCCGTTTCCAACAACTGGCAGGTTTCGACAACCAGTCCCAGCCGCGGCAGCCCTTTGAGCAGCATCTGAATACAACGTTGTCTCACGCGCGCGGCGACAATGTGGCGTGGATCGCCGTTTTTGGCTAGTGGCACGTACAACAGTGGCTTGTCCGCGAGGACTTCCAGTATCTGATCGACGCCGACCTGCGTGGCGTACGAATTGTGACACAGGAGCGTGGCCAGCGCCTGCCGCGTCAGCAGCTCTTCGTCGCCGGCCGGGGACTCAGCGCATAGTCCCAGTCGTTCCGGATCTGATTCGGCTGCGGCGGCCGCCCCGAGCAACCGTGATGATTCCACCGTGTCTACGCAGACGGCGATGACCTGATCGAGCAGCGACTCTTTGATCACCCGTTGCCGGTCGTACTCGACCATCGAGTCGTGGTCGGTGGCCGGTGCGGTGACCGCGTACGCCTGAACCGCGTCGACCAGCGCCAGCAGATTTTCTCGTGCCTGACCGGCCTGCTCGTTCCATCGCTCCAGCGCGGCCACGCGTTCGGCGCGGAGTTGCTGCTCGCGCCCCAAATCCGCGGCGCGAATTGGAGTCAGGGCGACCGTCCGCCATAGATTGGCCAGCGTGCCGAAAAACGCCAGCCGATCGACGATCCGTTCCGACTCGCGGGTCAGCTCCACATTGGTACTGCCGCCGGAGTCGAATAGCGCCCCCTCCACGCCGTCGTCGGCGCTATCGCGAAACACGACGTTCTCGTACGCCGCCTCAAACAGGCCGTCGTCGTCCGGCTCCTCGGTCGGCTGTTGCGGACCGTTTTTCGGCTGCTGTCGCGGTTTCACGTCGCCGATTTCAAACCGGGGAACTTCGCCGTACACGCCAGCATTGGCATCGAGGTAATCGAAAAAACGGCGGACCTGTTTCCAGGCATCCGCGGTCATGGTGGTGGCTGTTTCGGACATAGCGTTCGGATTGCAATCCGAGGGGGGTTCCATACAACGGGCGCACCATTCTCCGAGCCACCGCCGTGCGAGAAGATGGAAACTACTGGCCCCCTTTTCCAGCGGTTTGCGTTCGGCCTCGCCGAGCCAGTGCATAAGCAAGCCCATCGAAGCCACGAAATCGCCTTGATGGAGCAGCGCGTCGATCACGAGGGCATAAGCTTGTGGCGAATCGAACATCTCGGCGTGTTTGGCCCAGAATCCGATGTCGCCGGTCGCCGCCCCCCCTTTGTGCCACAGGTTTAATGCCCGCGCAACGTGCTCGGCGGCGTGGTAGGCATCGAGCGGATCAATGGCCGCGACGTTGGTGACTTCATGGGCGGCGAATTTCCGCCACCAATTCGCCACCTTCTGGAATTCTGCGGCTACTCGGTCGCTTACCGCGAGCTGGTCCGCTGCGGCCGCTTCACTCCAGACTCGCGAATAGACGCCGAACATCCGCTCCATGCGTTCGATCAGTTCATCCGCGCGGTGGTCATGGACGCTGTTCTCCGCGGCCGGAAACAGACTGAACTGGGCATCGAACCCCAGGATATTCCACGGATCAATAATTGCGCCGCACCCGATTCCGCGTTGAATCAGTTCCATCGTCTCGACCAGCAAGTTCGCCGCGCGTTCCAATTCCCGTCGGTCGGTCGCCTGGCTTGCGGCCGTGAGACGACAATCGACCTGGCTCAGAAGTCGCGCCGAAGCTGTCGGTACGACGTGAGCATGCTCCGCGGCTTCGTCCGGATAACCCATTCGCGCGAACAGCCCCGCCAATTGTACGTGCTCCAACTGCGACGCACGCCGTCGCGCAAGTTGCGCGTTCAAGTGTTGCCGCGCCCCGCCGAAAGGCTGTCGCCGCTCGATCGACTCCTGCCGCAGACGCTCAGCGTGCTCGCCGCTTGTGCAAGCCAATAAGTACTCGTAAAACGCATCCCGGTAGGATGCGATCCGCGGCAACAGTTTGGCTAGAGTCATGTTCGAGTCGAATGAGTCGGGACCGCTGCCACTGACCCCCGACGCCATCAGGATCGTCCCGGCGAGTACGGCGGCCGATTCGAATTCGATCTCGTCGCGCGGAACGGGCGACTCGGTGTCCAGCCGTTGCATCAAGGCCTCCAGCGTGACCTGCTGGACAACGAATCGTCGGTAGCGACCTTGATTATCGATCAGATGCGGGTCCCATTGGCCAAAGTGATAATTCGGACGTTTATTGGCCGGATGGTCGAAATCGTAAGCCCGCGGATCAAACGCCAACTCCTCCAGGACCGAGCAGTCAAAGCAAGCGACGCGGAGCAGCGACTGATCGACTCGCCCCAGCAGCTCGATCGCCTTTTCCACCACGCGCTGGTAGCGCCCGGCTGCGGCTCCCACTCCTTTGAGCCACAGGGGCACCGACCGAATCCGTTCGTGCGGATATGGCTCGACGCGCCGCGTTTCCAGGACGGGCAGCGGACGATATCCCACAAAGTCGTTGAGTTGCTGAACCGTATCTTTGCCAATTCGCTCCCATTCTTCCCATGGCGCACCCTGTCGCAAGACTGCCTCGCAAACCCGTCCGAAAAAGAACGAGTTGACGAGCGCGTCCGTCGATTGATGGAACAGTAAGTCTTGGTGGAACTGCAGGTAACGAGCGACGACGTGGTCGAGCACGACTCCCAAAACCGCGGTGGCTTGATTCGCGTCCTGGAACGCACCCGTGCGGCCCGCAACCGCCGTGAGCCGCTCGCGCAGCTTTCGGCCAAGGCATTGCCAAACTGGCCCGGCTTCACGTGAATCAAGACATCCCTGCCACAAACGATTGAGGTTGCCGAGGAACTTCGGATCGGCATTGCCGTTGGAGAAATTCAGATAGCCGAGCACTTGGTCGAGGGCCTGTTCGTCCTCGATAAACTGCTCACGGTTCTCCATTACAAGCCTCTCCCCGCATACATCACGACGGCACACGTCGTCAATCGTTCACGGCATACCGGCAAGTGGATTGGGACTCAGATTGGGACTGGACAAAATACCGAGCATCATGGTAGGTCCGGTCCGAAAGTTGGTCCAGGCGGCGTTCGCCCCGGCAATTCCGCAAATCGGGCGGCTGGCGGCTGAGCTGGCGAAGCCCTAGCCCACTGCTCTGTAACTCTTGGATTGATGGATGGGAG
>CAZFLF010000409.1:0-6263 GCA_964519825.1 uncultured Pirellulaceae bacterium
ATCCGCTCGCGCAGATCGCGCAGACGCATCGCTCGCAGATCAATGTCGTCGAAGCGGATGGTACCCTCGACCGTATCGTAAAAGCGCAGCAATAGATTGATCAGGGTCGTCTTGCCGCAGCCATTTGGTCCGACGATGGCGATGGTTTCGCCAAAGGGGATTTCAAAGCTGACGCCGCGCAGCACGGGTTGGCCGATCCGGTAGTGGAACGAGACATTATCGAACACCAGCTTGCCGTGCGGTCGGGCCGGCGACTGGGGCTGAACGGGGTCGATGATCCGCGGTTCGCGATCGATCAGCGGAAACAGACGATCGGCTGCCGCGTTGCCCGCTTGAACGATGCCAAAGATATCGGACAGTTTGCGGGCGGGATCGCTGACGCCGGCCAGAAGGCCATAGAACAGCAACAATTCCGGCAAGGAGAGTTTGTGGTCGCACATCTTGATGCCGAGGATGTGAGTTTCTTCGTTCAGCACGAGATACGTTCCAGCGATCAGCGCCAGACAAATCACGCCGATCCCAAACAACTCGGTCACCGGTTTGGCCAAGGCACTGTAGATGCTGACCTTCATCGTAACGCGGTAGATCGCTTTCGTAGTGTCGTGGAATCGTAACCGTTCGTATTGCTCCATCGTAAACGCTTTGACCGTTTGGATCCCCGCGAAGGTTTCTGTCAATCGATTGAAAAGCTGCGAAACCTCCTCCAATGCTTTCCGGCTGTTGCGCTTCAACGATTTCGACAGCCAGCGCATCGCCAGCAAACAAGGGGGCGCGATTAGCAGCGAGAACAACAAGAGCTGCCAGGAAACCCACGCCGCTCCGATGAGGCAGGCCATCATCCGCAGCGGTTCACGCACGGCCTTGCCAATCAGGTTGTTCAACCCGCAGGCAAGCGCCGCCATGTCGCTGGTGAACCGCGACATCAAATCGCCGCTGGAATGTTCGCCGAACGAGGCCATATCGAGACGAAGCGTCTGGCGATAAAACTGCTTGCGCAGATCAAATACGACCAACTGGACTAACCGCTCGACGAGCACCATGTTGGCCACCAGGCAGAAGTCCTTGAGCAGCGATCCCACCAGCAGCGCCGCGACAATCGCGAGCAAGGTGTGGAACGGAGTGGTAGGAACGTATCGCTCGATCCACGGTTGCACGCGATGCATCCAATCTATACCGCGCTGTGCCAAGTCGACCTTACTACTTAAAAACTGGATTTGGTTCTCAGATCGAACACGATCCTGGGGCGATGCTTGGGGAAGCCCACTTTGAATCGAAGCGATTTGCTGTCGGAGCTCGCTGACTTCCTTGTCGAGGCGAGTGCTTTTATCGCGTGCCCAGTCGTGCACCGTCTTGCCCAGGAAGACTACTTCCACAAACGGATAGATGACGGTGATGTTGGCACTCCACAAAACGCTCATCAGCAGCGAGCTGATAAACACGCCTGCTAGCGTGAGGCGATAGCGCAATGTCATGCGCAGAACACGGTAGATTCCGTTCATGCTGTCACATCCTGGTGAAAGGAGGCGGCAGTGTACCGGCGGTGGACTCCGGGACAAAGGCCAACGCCATGTGGTGATGAATCATGAGCGTGCTCTGGTGTCCGCCAAGTGAAGATCTTGCGGCTCGCTGGCCAGCAATGTGTCACTGACGGCAGAGGTGGCAACTGTCTTCGGCTTCGTCATCCAATGACGAACCGCGCCAAAAGCCATGTCCACGCTCAGTTCACGCATGCACCGGTGGTGAATCAGCGGGCAACGGTGTTCGTTGCAGGGGCTGCATGGCAAATCGAGATACAACTGCGTCTCACGCGGGTTGTAATTAACGCTCCAAGCCGGATGAATTGGCCCAAAGAGAGCCACCGTCGGCACGTTGAAGGCGGCGCCAAAATGGCGCGGCCCACTATCGGTCGACACCAGCAAATCACTGCGGCGGATACAGGCCTTCATCAATCCCAGCGGCAATTTTTCACCGGCCAAACTGATCACTCGCTGATGGGACGCCTGGCGGGCAATCTCGGCCGCGGTGTCCCGTTCAGCAGGCCCGCATAGTACAAGTACGGTCGCGTCCCACTCTCGGACGATTCGTCGCGCCAATTCCGCGAAGTATTCGGTTGGCCAATGCTTCGCGGCCCCAAACGCTCCACCGGTATTGAATGCCACGACCGAGCGAGTCAGGCGGAGTCGATATGTATCCCACAGGAAATCGGCCGCAGCCTCGTCGGCAGGCGTCGTGGCCAGTTCGACCCGACGCGAACATTCGGAGCAGCCGACCGCCGTGGCGAGCTGCAAGTAGTAATCGACGGCCGAAACCGGTGCATAGCGGCCGTCTTTCCACAGCGGTTGCAGCCGCTGGGTCAGCAGTCCTCCGCGCAAATCTCGGTCGTACCCGATTCGTTCCCCCGCCCCGCTCAACCACGCGATCACCGCGCTCGACAATGAATTCGGTAGCAGAACAATCTTGTCGAGTCGCCGGCGCCGCAGCTCCGTCAATAGGCGACGTACTTGTAACTCCGGGCGGCATTGCCCACGTTCAAACAGCAAGCATTCATCGAACCAGGGGAGTCCCTCTAGCACATCGGCGATCTTCGGCTTCATGATTCCGATCAGATTCGCGGACGACCCAAAATGTTCGCGTAATGCGCGAATCGTCGGAGTGGCCATCACGGCGTCACCGAGCCAGCTCGGCAGCACCACACCAAGATTGATGCTGGGCATGTTCACATTCGCGCGCAGGAACTCGCGATTCCCATCCCATGGCTGAATAGACACGGATCCAACAAGCAGTTTCAATTCAATCGGCGCACGGAATAACAGAACCGGGACGATGAAACAAGGCGAATGCAGTGATCCACGTCAGTGGAACGCTAGCATCGCATGCAATTCCCTTGATTTCGGATCGGTCGGATCAGGGCGACTCCCGGCTGTCGGCGGATTTTTCACGCCCGACAACATCAAACCCGTCGATATCGGATACAGGTCGATCGATCGTGCCGCCGATAACCAATGAAGCGAATGTACTCACTGGGCAGTCCGCGGCCATGGAATGCCTGACCGGGTGACGGTGCGGATCTTGTCTGTATCCAACGCACCCTTGAATCGGTGACAGACGTCGTACAAGGAGTTTAGAGCATGCGGCGGATAGCGTTTGTGATCGCAAGTTTGTGTGTGGGCGGTGTCAGTCAATTGGCGCAGGCGGGGTGGGGCGAATTCTGGCAACGTGCCCATGTCGATTTTTACCGCAACAACTGCTGGCCGCAGCCATTCCAGGCCCAAGATCGCGAATTGATTCGCGCCCCGCTCATTGCGATGACTGCCGCGGGCTGGCGTCAGAACAACACACTCAGCGATCACTTCTTTGGCTTGGAAGATCAGTCGATCAATCCGGCCGGAGAGATCAAACTCCGGTGGATTGCCACACAGGCTCCTCCGCATCGTCGCACAGTTTTTGTGCTACGGGGTCCGACGCAGGATGCCACGGCCACGCGAGTTGCAGCGGTACAACGCGCGCTCGAGAAACTCGTCCCCGAAGGCCACCGTCCTGATGTAATCTTGACCGATATTATTCCACCCGGAGCGTCGGGGGATTATTTCGACCAAGTCGACCGACAGTTCAAGCAGTCGATTCCGGCACCGCGACTTCCCGCGATGGAGGGGACGACGGGTGGAGACTGATCTGCGTGGTCACGCCGCACCTTGAAAGAATAGAATCCCTAACACAACGCCCGAGACCGGGAGGTGTGGAATGCGACGAACATGGTATCTCTGGAGCTGCGCGGCGTTAACAACCATCGCGCTGATGTGCGGCTGTACGAGTCCGAGCCTGTTTCGTCTACGAGCACCCACGAGTCCGTCATTAACGGGTCCGACGCAACTGAATGCGAGTTCCACATCGAACACGGCAAGCGGCAGTGCTTCCACCGCGTCCTTTGGTTCGGAATCGGCTCCTACAGACGGGTTTGGCAATCTGCCGACACAAATACCGACGTCTTTTGCGACAACCGGAGGCGTCGTACTCACCTCGTTGCGGCAGGCGGGTACGTCAGTCTCGAACGCGCTGAAAATTCAATCGAAGGTCAGTCCCGCGGTTGATCCGTTGATGCTGAACAATCAACCTGCAAACAGTGCGCGAGTTGCGGCCGACCTGCATTACCACGCGGGATACTTCAAGGAGACACAGAAGGATTTTGTAGCCGCCGCGGCACATTACCGTGAGGTGCTCCAAAAGCTACCCAACGACGTTCGAGCTCTCGCAGGGTATGGCCGCGTTCAAGATCAGTTGGGGAACACCGTCGAAGCAGAAAAATTTCTGCGACGCGCCTGCGAACTGGCGCCGCAGGACGCAGCGCCACTGAATGATCTCGCGCAGAGTTACGCCCGCCAAAAGAACATGGACGCGGCGATTACTTCTCAGCAACAAGCCGTCACTTTGCAACCGACGAATCCGCTCTACCGAAGTTCGCTCGCAAGTCTCCTCGTTGATGCTGGACGCGACGACGAAGCCGTCCAGCAACTCGCTGCGGTCCATGGTGAGGCGACGGCTCATTTTCAAGTCGGTTGCCTACTCTACGAACGACGGGCGACGGATCTCGCTCGGCAACATCTGCAACGCTCGTTGACGCTGAATCCGAGCCTGGCGCCGGCACGACAAATGTTGGATCGCTGGCAGGTCGCCGCAACGGGGTCGAGACCGCAACGGGGACCCTCGGCAAGTTCGATGCGACTGCCGCTGCCCTAAAAGCCGTCACGCTCCGTCGTGACGCAGCTTGGGATTCCATAGGACGTATGTGACCCATAAGTCGTATAGGACCTATGAGTCCCATACGTCCCATCGAGTGCCAGAGCTGCGTCACGACGGAGCGTGACGGCTTCACTTGCGGCGGCGTTCCACGAAGAGAGAGCGAACCAGCTTGCGGCTTTCGTCGGCGATGCCCGGTGTGGAACTCTCGCGCGGTCCGGCGACGTTGAGTATCTGGATCGATTCAGTCACTAACCATTGGCGAATGACCGATCCGTCGAGCGGACGGGACAAGTCGACCAATAGGTGTGGCTTGCCGTGCTGTACGGCCAGTCGACGCGTCAGATCCGTCCCGCCACTCAAGGTGACGCGGAACAGGATCAATGTGCCGTCTGAGTCGATGACGTTGAGTTCCGTGCGTTCACGGTAGTGGGGAGACTTGCTTTCCAATAACTGGTAACGCGATGGGATACGGCCATCCTCGGCCAGCCGGCCACGCGGGCACCAACCGCCATGTTCGATTCCTATCGAAATGGCGGCGTCGAGCGCACCGCGATCCACTCCGGTTTGTCCTCCCGAAACGATACGCTGTACAAGCAGTCGTCGCCGCGTGGTCATGCGCGACCAGCATCCATCGCGCACGCCATTTCGTCCAGATGACAAGCCGCGGTTGGCGGCACACAATCTGAACGCCGTGGGTCCTGCCATTCCGAATTGGCCGTTTCATTAACCGCCCGCTCGCGAGGAGAAGACATGCCGCGTCACCCGCAATTCTGCCGTTTCGTTAGCGTCATTGTGTTGACCATTGGATACGGCAGCGCCTGGTGTGAAGAGCCGCCCACCGCGGTGCCGACGTTTCCGCGCGTCGCGCCGACGGAAGCCGACAAGACGGGCGCAACGTTTCACACGCTGCACGGTTTCGCGATGCAGTTGCTTGCCGCAGAACCGTTAATTGCCGATCCGGTGGATGTCGCCTACGACGAAGATGGCCGGGCCTACGTCGCGGAAATGCGGGACTATCCCTACCCCGAGGAAAAAGGGGCGGTACCAACCGAGTTTCTGGGCCGCGTCACGCTGCTAGAAGATCGCGACCAAAACGGTGTATTTGACACCAGTCACCTCTTTGCCGACCAGTTGTCTTGGCCGACAAGTGTAGCGTGTTGGAAAGGGGGTGTGTTTGTGGCCGCCGCGCCTGATATCTGGTACTTCCGCGACGAAGACGGCGATCATCGCGCGGATGTTCGACGACGCGTATTCACAGGTTTTAGCCGTGACAACGTGCAGGCAATCATGAATGGCCTGCGCTGGGGCTTGGACAATCGGATTTATGGTGCAGCATCGGGGAATGGCGGTAGCATCTTGCCGTCGCCACAGGCCGCGGTCCAGCCGATCGTTGTGACGCGACATGATTTCCGCTTCGATCCCACTACGGAGTCTTTCGAGGCGATTCCCGGTGGCGCTCGTTTCGGCAATACATTCGATGACTGGGGGAATCGGTTCGTGTGCAACATCCGTAATCCCGTGCAGCA
>CAZFLF010000410.1:0-6241 GCA_964519825.1 uncultured Pirellulaceae bacterium
GGCGAATGCGCGAGCGAGCGGCTGGAACCGGCCGCCGATCGATCGCATGGCGAATCTCAGTTGCTAATAAAGATCACACTCGGCGCCCCAGCCGCTCGGCGAGTCGCTGCAAAGCGATGCTGGCATCATCCGGCGCGAGATGGACTTGGATCAGGCTGAACCCGCTGCGATCGGACCAGGCCTGACGAAGAGCCGCGTCGAACTCCCCTTCCGTGCGGACCTCGTAGCCGGTCCCACCGCCGAGTACCTGCGGCAACCGGCTGTAATGCCAGCTGTGGATTTCGTTGTACTTCCAGTCTCCTGCGTGCAGGAACCGCTCGGTACCGTAGCCCTTATTGTCCAGTACGATCACGATTGGCGCCATCCCATGTCGCACAATCGTGGACAGTTCCATTCCAGTCATCTGAAACGCACCATCGCCAACCAGCACCAGCACGCGGGCTTTGGGGCGAGCGCAGTGGGCGCCAAGCGCCGCGGGAACAGAGAACCCCATCGACGTGTAGTAAGCCGGGCTGATGAAATCTGTCCGGTCGCGGATGGTCAATTCGGTCGCTGCAAAGAGTGCGTCTCCAATGTCGGCAATCACGATCGTCTGATCGTCGATCTGATCATTTAGCCGTGCGATCATCCGCGCAACGGTGACCGGCTTGGCGCCATCGAGTTTGTAGGCGTGAACGTCGGGGCGCAGTGTGTCCGGAATTTTCCGCGCCGGCGGAGTCGGGCGGCGACGGATGAGTTCGTTGAGGAAGTCGTCCAATTGCACGTTGTGGTAATGATGATGGCGGATCCGCAACTGCTCGCTGGTGGCATAGATGCACTTGCCGGGATCGAGGTTGCAGGTGAACAGCCCCAGGTTGAGGTCGGTCATGAACGTGCCGAGAAGCAGCAAGAGATCGCTCTCTTCTACGAACTGTGTCACCTCGGCGCGGCCCATCGCTCCTTCGTAAATGCCGACGAACAGCGGATGCGTCTCGCTGATGACGCTCTTGCCGAGCAGCGTGGACGCGATGGGTATTCGTAATTGTTCGGCCAGCGCGAGCACGCGGTCCTGCAGTCCGAAACGATGCACCTCGACACCGGCCAGGATAATTGGCCGTTCGCAACGGTCGAGCAACGCTGCGGCTTCATCGGCGGCCTCGGAAGCGGCTTGCGGGTCGCTGCTCTGTTCGGGGCGATGAAACGAATGGGAGATATGCGGAACGACATGGACCATGTCGCGTGGAATCTCGATGAACACCGGCCGCTTGAATCGCTGGCACGTGTCGAGCACGCGGTCGATTTCGCGGAACGCATCGACGGGGTCAGACAAATCGGTCCCGGCGACACACAGCTTCTCGAAAACCTCCATCTGGGTATGAAAGTCGCGGACTTTGTGATGCAGTAGCGGATTGTTGACCCGTTCGTTTAATCCGGGCGAACCGGTGATCAGCACGACCGGCGACTTTTCGGCGTAAGCTCCGGCGATGGAGTTACAGACGCTGAGTCCCCCCACGCAGTAAGTGACGCACACGGCACCCATTCCGTGGATGCGGGCGTAGGAGTCGGCGGCGAAACCGGCGCAGTCCTCGCGCGTGCAGCCCACTACGTTGATCGGGCTCTTTTCCAGCATGCTGTAAAAGGACAGCACGTAGTCGCCGGGAATGCCAAAGACCGTCCCAATGCCATAGTCCTGTAAGCGGCGAATCAGGTACTTGCCAATCGATAGGCCTTCGCCGGGCACTTCATTATGTGCCATAGTCGTCGTCTCCGTATCCATTTGCCCTGAGCCGACCGAAGCGAAACATGTTCTTTCCTCGAGCGGAACAATCCCTCACCCATTACCAAGCCCCAATTTAAGCATACGACGTCAAACCGATTGAGGCCATGTTGATCAACGCCGGCGAGCCAATGCCAAGAGCCAGATTCCGACAAAGCCGAGCACGCAGGATTCGACAATGCATCCGCGGAGCACGTTAGGTGAGTACTGAACCCCGCCGGTGGTCGGGTCAAGCCCGTACAGCGTCGCCCCCATGGCCAAAACACTGCCCCAGACGAGTACTGCCAAGATGACGATCCGCAGCAGTCGCCGGCGATCAGCTTTTTCGTCAGACATGAGGCAAGTCCTGTAGATAAAAGTACCGAGTACGGGGGTACGGAGTACGGGGGTACGGAGTACGGGGGTACGGAGTACGGTGGTACGGAGTACGCTGGTACGGAGTACGAGGGTGCGGGGGAACGGGGGAACAAGTACGGAGTAATACGTACGGAGTAATTAGTACGAAGTCTTGAGTTCGGTCTGCCCTCCAACGCGTACTCCGTACTCCGTACTTAGTCTGTTCTTCCGTGCCGCCCGCCAGTGTATCCACGGCAGGTAAAACCGAGTACTAGGTGAACTACCGGACACGGCTGCCGAAGAGAACGAGTCAATCATGGTCCAATTCTCTCCGCGGGCATGTGTGGCGCTACTGCAAGAAGGCGAACTCCTTCACGTTGAACAACACGTGGCAGAAGTCCGACCAGCTACGCAAGTCGCTGGCAGCCTGGTCCTCCGAGACATCGCGTTCGCGCGCCTGAGATGCGAAGAACCCGCGGACTTCGGCCAACTCATCCGTCGTGGGGGGACGAGAGATGGCCGCGAGATACGCGTGATTCACGCGATCTTCCCAGCCGAGATTCTTCTCCGACAACAATTGTTTAGCCCAGAGTTGAGCTTGTTCAATGACGAACGGATCGTTCATCAGGATCAGTGCTTGGGCCGGCACATTCGATTTGTTGCGGCGTCCGACTGTGTTAAATGGAATCGGGGTATCGAACGCCAGCATCATCGGTGACAGGAAATTGCGACGGACTTCGGTGTACAGGCTGCGACGGCCGCTGCCATCCAGCGGCCCGCTGGCGCTGGGCTTCCCACGGCCTTGCATGAACGGGGTGATATGGACCGATACGCCGGGGCCAAACTGCTTCACATCGAGCCGCCCAGAGACGACGAGAACCGCGTCGCGAATCGCTTCCCCCTCAAGCCGCCGAATATTCATCCGATGCCACAGGCGGTTGGTCGGATCCGCTTCTTCGGCGGCCGGATTCGGCGCACTCGACATCTGATAGGTGCTGCTCAATACCAGCGACCGAATCAGCCGCTTGATTGACCAGCCTTCCGTGACGAACTGCTGAGCGAGGTGGTCCAGCAGTTCGGGATGCGTCGGCGGCTCGCCGAGGACTCCAAAGTTATCGATTGCCGGAACGATTCCCGCACCGAACAAATGGTGCCAAACGCGATTGACCAGGACACGCGAGGTCAGCGGATTCGCCGGATCGGCGACCTGTCGCGCGAGGGTCAAGCGGCCGCTTCCCTCTTGGATTGGCGGTTGCGGTCCGACGAGCGCCGCCAGCAGCTGTCGCGGCGCCTCCTCACCGAGAATGCGCGGATTCCCCCGGATGAACACCCGCTCGTTCTCACCGGTACCATCGATCGCGGCGGTGACTCGCATCGGCGCCGGAAGATCTCGAGTCAATGCTTTGATTTCGAGCTCGGCTGCCTCCATGAGGAGTTTTGGGGAGAGGCTTAATCTCGGCGGTTCCGTCCCCCGAGGCACCCCGTCTCCGATCAACTTGTGCTCAATCACCCAATTTACGAAACGGGCATCGGAATCGCTTGCGGCATTCGCCCGCCAGCGCCGCACCGTCGCATCCCACTGTTCGCCGAGTCGTCCCGCTAGAGCTTCCAGTGAGTTGATTGTTTTATCGGCCGCATTCGCGCTCAGTGTGGCCGAAGGTGTATCGGTCGGGGGCGTATCGCGATTCGAAAAGCAGACCCGATCGAGGGCCGCCCAGCCGTCTCCGTGGTCAACCAATTCGATGTAAGCCCGATGGCCTTGGTACATGCCCAAGTCGCCGGACTGCCGATGCCAGACCCATTTTCCTGCCGTGTTGATGGGGAATTTGCAGCCGCCAAATAGCAGCTGATGAAACTCGATCATCGTATAGCCGTCGACGATCAATCGCATTTCGCAGTCTTGGCCGGCCATCCGATAGTAGATATTGCGAGTATTGATGGTGAACGTTGGCGAGCGGAGTACGCCGTGAAATCGCGGTGAAAGTTGTCCGCTGTGCGCCGCACCCGATTCAACGAGTTGCGGTCCGGTCGCGAGGCTGTCCCACCGACCCGTGGTGCTCGGCGTCTTGCCAAATGCTTCGCCCGTGGCAAGCCAGCCGCCGAACGAGCCTCTTTCGAAATCGGCGAACACTTCATAATCGGCATTTTCCGTCGCGCGTTTCGCCTCCGACTCCTGCCGTCGTGCGCGCCACGCCGCGAATGCATCGGGGTCTGGAGCCGCGGACTTGTCCAACGCTAATTCCCACCAGCTTCGCAAAGGGTGCTCGCCGTCACGAATGCGCGCGTCAGTCAGCGCCGAAACCCAGGCCGACAAGCTGTTCGGTGTGAGCTCGAATTGTTGAGCGACAGGTGCGATGGCTCGGCGATGGCCGGCAGCGGCCGCCGGCTCTCCGGGTTGCGGCTGACCCCAGACGACATCTCGTGCAGCCAGCAAGTGGCGCCGGAATTCGTCAGGGGTCGGGAAATGTTCCTCGCCCGCCCACTGCTGCAGCGATTGCTGGCAGTCGGTTCGCACTTGGAGCACTCGTTGTGCGAGTGCGTGGATCTTGTTGTCCGGATCGAGCAATGCCTCTTGCCGGCGGGAACTGCGGAGGAATCCGGCCAACGCGTAGTAGTCGTTGGTCGAAATCGCGTCGAACTTGTGGTCATGGCACCGCGCGCAGGCGACGGTGAGTCCCAGAAATGTCTTGGAGAAGACGTCGATCTGATTGTCGATCCGGCCCGCTTCGTCGCTAAGCACGTCGACCGGCGCATGGATCGCTTCATGCAGCCACCAGAATCCCGTGCCGATGATCGATTCGTTGAAGTCCTCTTTCGGATGGAGCCGTGGGTTCGGGAGCAAATCCCCCGCCACGTGTTCGATCACGAACTGGTCATACGGTAGATCGGCGTTGAAGGCCCGAATCAAGTAGTCGCGATAGCGCCACGCGTTATGGATCGGATAATCGAATTCGTGCCCGCACGTTTCGGCGTAGCGCACCAGGTCCATCCAATGGCGCGCCCACCGTTCGCCGAAATGGGGCGACTTGAGCAACTCGTCCACCAATTTCTCGAATGCTTGCGGCGACTCATCGCGCAAGAAAGCATCGGCCTGTTCCGGAGTCGGTGGAAGTCCGAGCAAATCAAAGTACACGCGCCGCAACAGCGTGCGCCGGTCGGCGGGGAGTGCGGGAGATAGTCCACGCTCTTCGAGCTTGGCGAGGACGAAGCGATCCAATTCTTGTCGCGGCCACACGGTATCGCGCACGGTCGGCGGCGGATTGGATTGCACTGGCCGCCAGCACCAATGGGCCGCTTTGCGGGCGGCGAGATCAAAAGTTGCTGACTTGGTGGCGGCCTCCGAAACTTCTTTTGGCCATGGAGCCCCTCGTTCAACCCATTTCGTGAGCGTCGCCACTTCCGCGGCCGGTAGCCGCGATTTCGGCGGCATCTGGTACGTTTCGCCGTAATTAATGGCATCGATCAGCAGGCTCTTGCGAGGATCTCCGAGTTCGATCGCCGGGCCGGTATCCCCCCCCGCCAGTAGCGCCGCGCGCGAGTCGACTCGCAAACCCCCCTTTGGCTTCTTATTCTGCCCACTATGGCATTCGTAGCAACGGTTCGCCAGGATCGGTCGAACCTCTTTCTCAAAGAACTCCAAGTCGGCAACCGAGAATTCCGGCACGCGTTCTTCGGCCGCGTGGCTGGGCATTATCCACCAGGCCAGCGGGCAGCTGACCAGGAAAATGCTGTACAACAGGACCTGCGTGAAGAGGCGGGACATCCTGCGGAGCTCCAATGGAAGGCGGGAACACGAGTATAGTCATGCTCGACAAATCGGTCAAAAAGGTATTTCCCATGAGCGCACTGATTCGTAACTTTGTCCCTACGGACTTGCCGGACCTCAAACGGATCACGGTCGAGGCGTTTTCCGGCGTCTCGATTGATCGCCGCATCGAGGAACTTTTCGGCTTGATCAACGGCCACGACTGGCGCTTCCGAAAAGCACGGCACATCGACGACGACGTGTCACGCGACCCGGCTGGTGTGTTCGTCGCCGAAGAAGCAGGGCACGTGGTGGGTTACATTACCACCTGGACCGACATCGAAGCAGGCGTCGGGTTCATTCCCAATCTGGCCGTCGATGGTGAGCAGCGCGGCCAGGGACTT
>CAZFLF010000411.1:0-6235 GCA_964519825.1 uncultured Pirellulaceae bacterium
GCGCGACTGGGTCATCAACGCACTCAACCGTGACATGCCCTACGACCAGTTCGTCATCGAGCAGATTGCGGGCGACTTGCTGCCGCAGGCCACGCAGGGACAAATCGTCGCCACGGGATTTCTGCGCAACAGCATGATCAACGAGGAAGGTGCAATCGTCCCCGAACAGTTTCGCATGTTCGAGATGTTTGACCGCATCGATTGCGTCGGGAAAGCCGTGCTGGGTCTGACCACACAGTGTGCTCAGTGCCATTCGCACAAGTTTGATCCACTCACGCACGACGAGTATTACGGCATGTTTGCGTTTCTTAATAATTCTTACGAGGCTCAGTCATGGGTTTACACCGATGAGCAGCAGAAGCAGATCCGCAATGTCCGTGACACGATTCACGCCATCGAGGATCGGCTGCGATCGCAGCGCACTCCGTGGCAGCAGGAGTTGGCGGCTTGGGAGAGCGACATCCTGGGACGACGAGTGGCTTGGACACCGCTTGAGACCACCGAGCTTGGCAGCATCAGCGGGCTCAACCACCCCACACAAGAGGCCGACAAGTCGTTGCTGATGCTCGGTCATTCCAGTGCCGACGTCTTCCTTATTTCCCGGCCCGAGTTGAAAGGGGTTACCGGACTGCGTCTCGAAGTTCTGAATCACGGTGACTTGCCGTTCGGCGGGCCAGGCCGCAGTAAGACGGGCACGTGGGGAATCACGGAGATGGAAGTCTCCATACAGAAGCCCAACGGAAAGGACTGGGAGAAGCTCAAGTTGGTCAACGCCACGGCCGACTTTTCCGAGCCTGAGCAAAAGCCGGACGCAAAGAACGAAAAGAAATTGAATGGTCCGGTGCGATTCCTGATCGATGCGACGGATGATACCGCTTGGCAGGCGAATCGCGGAATCGGTCGTCGCAACCAGCCATCGGTGGCCGTAGTACAGTTTGAGCAACCGCTGGACCTTCCAACCGGCACACAGTTCAAAGTCGCACTGAGAATGAACGACATGGTGGGCTGCTGCCGCATTAGTACGTCAACGGCACCGAACCCACTGGCGATACCCGTGGACTACGGGGCATTTTTGGCGATGCAGACGACGAGCGACCAACGCACGCCGGACCAGCAAGCCGCAATTTTCACTGCCTGGCGCCAGAGCGTTGCAGACTGCAAAGCATTCAACGACGAGATCGATACGCAATGGAAGCAATATCCCCAAGCTCTCACCTCGGTACTGCATCTCGCCGAACGTGAGGCCAATCAAGTCCGCATGACCCATCTCCTCGACCGGGGCGGTTGGGATCAGCCCAAGCAAGTGGTTGAACCGCACACTCCAGCGGCGTTGCATTCGCTTACCGAGGGAGGCCCCCGAAATCGCTTGGCCTTTGCTCGGTGGCTTACGGACAAACAATCGCCGTTGACCGCACGAGTGGCGGTCAATCGCGTCTGGCAGGCAATTTTTGGTGAAGGACTTGTCGAGACTCCCGAGGACTTTGGCACGCGTGCGGCCATCCCCGAGTATCGCGAATTGCTCGACTGGCTGGCAGTGGACTTCATGGAACACGGCTGGAGCCAGAAGCATTTGATTAAGACCATCGTCACGAGCGCTACGTATCAGCAAAGCTCGAATTCCTCGCCCGCGCTCCTGGAGCGAGATCCTCGCAATCAATTGCTCGCGCGGGGACCGCGGTTTCGGGCCGATGCGGAAGTGGTGCGCGACATTGCCCTCTGCGTGTCCGGCCTGATGACACACAAAGTTGGCGGCCCTGGCGTTATTCCGCCAGTTCCCAAAAACGTGTTGGACTACAACTACGTCTATCCAAGCTATTGGACTCCAGCTCAAGGCCCCGATCGCTTCCGCCGCACCGTGTACGGCTTTCGCAAGCGATCGATGCCGGACCCGGTGATGTCGAGTTTCGACGGGCCGAATGGCGATTTCTCTTGTGCGCGCCGCATGCGTTCGAATACTCCGATTGCGGCACTCACGAGCTTGAATGAAACGATCTTTGTCGAGGCCGCGCGGGCGCTGGCGTTGCGTATTCTGCGCGAGGGGGGATCCGGTGACGCACCGCGCGCCGAGTACGCCTTTCGTCTATGCACCGCGCGTCTGCCAAACACCGCTGAACGCAACGAGATTGTCTCCTTGGTCCAATCCAGGCGGCTACGCCTGGCCGACGGCTGGTTGAATCCTCGCGAAATCACCACCGGCGACGCCGCACAACTTCCGGAGCTGCCACCAAACGCAACACCTCAAGATGCAGCCGCTTGGACGATCGCAGCCCGCATGCTGTTGAATCTTGATGAGACCATTACCAAGAACTGAGTTCCGCCATGGCAATCGAACGACAACTCCAGCAAGCCCTCGCCCAATACCTCAGCCGCCGTTGGTTTCTGCGAGAGTGTGGCATCGGCCTGGCCGGCATAGCAGCCGGTTCGTTGCTGGCTCGCGACACCGCGGCCGCACCCGTATTGGGCAACCCGTTGGCTACGCGTCAGCCCCATTTTCCGGCTAAGGCCAAGCGCGTCATTTACATGTTCCAAGCGGGAGCGCCGAGTCACTTAGAGTTGTTCGATAACAAGCCGGAGCTATCCAAGCGTGACGGTCAGCTTCCGCCAGCGGATCTGCTCAAAGGATATCGTGCGGCATTCATCAACCCGAACTCGGCGCTACTTGGGCCGAAATACAAATTCGCACGACATGGTCAGAGCGGAATGGAGTTGAGCGAACTGCTGCCGCACATCGCAAGCATTGCCGACGATATTTGCCTCATCCGTTCGATGCAAACCGATGCCGTCAACCACGCTCCGGCCCAGATCTTGATGAACACGGGCTCCCAGCAGTTTGGTCGGCCCAGCTTTGGTGCGTGGACCCTTTATGGACTCGGCAGCGAATGCGAAGACCTGCCCGGCTTTGTGGTGCTCACCAGCGCCAAGGGAACCAGCGGCGGCGCGAGCAACTACGGCTGTGGATTCTTGCCGACGACGTATGGAGGAATTCCGTTCCGCAGTGCGGGTGATCCGATCTTGTATCTCTCGAACCCTCGTGGCATGGATGACGAGACGCAGCGTGCCTCGCTCGATACGCTGTATCGCCTGAATGACATGGGGCTCAAAGCTGCTGGCAATCCGGAGACCGCCGCGCGCATTCAAAGCTACGAAATGGCTTACCGTCTGCAAACCAGTGCGCCCGAACTGATGGACCTCGGTAAGGAACCCAAGGAGGTGCTGGAGAAATATGGTATCCAGGACCCGAAGGAAGCCAGCTTCGCCCGCAATTGTCTCCTGGCCCGACGGCTCATCGAACGCGGCGTGCGCTTCGTCCAGCTTTTCCACGAGGCCTGGGATCAACACGCCAATCTGACGAAGGACGTGAAAAAGAATGCCCTCGATACCGACCAGGCCAGCGCGGCACTGGTTCGCGACCTCAAGCAGCGCGGGTTGCTCGACGATACGCTGGTGATCTGGGGGGGTGAATTCGGCCGCACTCCGATGGTACAGGGAGGCAACGATGGTCGTGACCATCACAACCGTTGCTTCAGTATTTGGCTAGCTGGCGCTGGTCTCAAGGCGGGCCACGTGCACGGTCAGACCGATGAGTTCGGCTTCAACGTCGTTAATGACGCGGTCCACGTGCATGACCTCAACGCCACGTTGTTGCATCTGCTTGGCATGGACCACACCCGGCTCACCTTTCGTTTTCAGGGCCGCGACCATCGCCTGACCGATGTGCACGGAAACCTCGTGCAAGGCATCTTGGCGTAGGCAAGCCTCGCGGTTCCTCAGTGAACGGACAAGGAGCGATCCCTCGATGGTCAACACGGAGTTCTCGCCGGATCGTCCGCTGATTGGACGAGCGCGCGCCTGTTGGCGTTCGATCTGGCGGATCGCTGTGATGATCACGGTCTTTGGGTGCATTCCGGCATCCGCCGACGAGAGACGTGTGCTGGCACATCAGGAGCATCCGGAGAAAGTCCAAACGCTGCTTCGGCTCCAGTGCGTTAAGTGCCATGGAGCGCTCAAGCCAAAGGGACAGCTGAATCTCAGCACGTTGCGCGGGATCGCTCGAGGCGGAGAAAATGGCGCGGTCGTAGTCTCCGGCCACGCGGATAAGAGCCTCTTGTGGCAACGCGTGGCAGCCGATGAGATGCCTCCGGACTCTCCGCTTTCCGCAGAGGACAAGTCGCTGTTGAAAGAATGGATCGAGTCTGGAGCCCGGGGTCTGCCGACCGGCGAACTCGGCGAACTCGTTGGCGCCGATCATTGGGCATTTCAACCGCTGAAGAGAATTCAGCCTCCAGCGGTACGCGACGCCAGCCGGGTTCGCACGGACATTGATCGCTTCGTGCAAGCGAGCCTCGAGGCGCGTGGCTTGTCCTTGGGTCCAGATGCAGACGAAAGAACCCTCGTTCGCCGAGTCTGCCTGGACCTCACCGGTCTGCCCCCCACGCCCGAGGAGATCGAGCAGTTCGTCACGGATACCGCGGCGGGCGCCTACGAACGGATGGTCGAGCGATATCTGGCGTCGCCGCGCTACGGCGAGCGCTGGGGCAAACACTGGCTCGATGCCGCTGGCTACGCCGATTCCAATGGCTACTTCAGTGCCGACACCGACCGGCCGCTGGCTTACCGCTACCGCGACTATGTCATTCGCTCATTGAATGGGGACAAACCGTTCGACCGCTTTCACCGGGAACAATTGGCGGGGGACGAAATGGCGAAGTTCCGTCCGGGCCAGCCGACGACGCCTGAAGCGATCGAGCTGCTCGAAGCCACGCATTTCCTCCGTAACGGCCAGGACGGTACCGACATCGGCGTGACGGAGCCCGAAGCGTTCGAGATCGACCGTCGCGCGGCGCTCGAAGCGGCCGTGCAGGTCACGGCCTCATCGCTGCTGGGACTCACGCTGCACTGTGCTCGCTGCCACGATCACAAATTCGAACCGATCACGCAGAATGAGTACTACCAGTTCCAGGCGATTCTGTTTCCCGCTTTCAACCCGCAGGACTGGGTGAACCCCAAAGACCGCATCGCTTACGCCTACCTGCCGGGTGAAAAGGAGAAGTGGGAAGACAACGAGCGGCGTCTGAAGGCTGAACTCGTGCAACTCCGTCGTGAATATTCCGAATGGCTCGCCGCGAATCGCGAACCAGGGGAACTGCTGCAGCGTGACACATTCGACGACGACACATCCTGGAAAACTCGCTGGAGCAACACGGCCCCCGGTGACGACCATCCCGGCGGACAAGTCACGCTTGGTGGAACTGCTGCGAACGCCGCTCGTGTTGCCGATGGCACTCTGCAGATTATCGCGGGCTCCGCAGAAGCCTGGCTCTCGACCACTGCCGCATTCGACTGGACGCCCGACATGCAGGGTGCTTGGATTCAGGCCACGTTTGATCTGGTGGATAACAAAGTCGGCGGCGCGGCGGCGGAACGGATCGGCTACACGCTGGCCACTCATGACTACGACGACACCAGCTCGCGCGACGGCGGCAACCTGCTCATCGATGGCAACCCAACGACTGCGACCAACATCTACCGCGATTATCCCGGTCCCGATCAGAAGGTGGTGGGGCAGATTGGCGAACAAGGTTATGTCGTGGGGCGCAACTATGGCGCTCGTGTGACGAACATTGGTGATGGCAAATTCCGTCTCGAGCATTTGGTCGACGGACTCACTGACGGCAAGTCGCTCGATCTGACAGCCGCCGACCTGCCAGACGGCGGCTTTGCGTTATTCTTCTGTTCCAACCGCAGCTATGTGGTGGATGACGTGCGGGTGGAACGGAGTCTGGCCGCAGCGGACGGACAGCGAGATATCGCAGCGCTGCGTCAACAGCTTGACGCTCGGCGCAAGGACTATGAAAAGAGCCGCGGCAAACTGGAAGCTCAGCGCACGCCTGAGCCAGGCCGAGCAATCTCCTGGGTCACGGACAAATCGGCCAAACCTCCGGAAGTACCGCTGCTCACGCGTGGCCTCTACCATCTGCGCGGTCCGAGCGTAGAACCGGCCGCTCTACAAGTGCTTACCGACACGGGCCGTGAATTCCGGCCGCAACCGCCGGGCAACGACGTTCCCACGACCGGCCGGCGACTGGGGTTGGCCGAATGGCTGATGCGTGCCGACGGCCGTCCCGCGGCGCTTGTGGCGCGCGTCCATGTGAATCGCATTTGGCGACAGTATTTTGGCCGCGGGATCGTGGCTACAACCGACAATCTGGGGCTGAGCGGCGCACCGCCGTCCCAC
>CAZFLF010000412.1:0-6217 GCA_964519825.1 uncultured Pirellulaceae bacterium
GTGCTGGGTGAAAATGCGACTGGCAAGGAGGTCGTTGCGCAGTTGATTCATTACCTCAGCCGCCGCCGCCAAGAGCCGTTTGTCGCCGTGAACTGCGCGGCGCTTCCGGACACCTTGCTGGAAAGCGAGTTGTTTGGCCATGAGAAGGGCGCCTTCACCGACGCCCGTGAAACTCGCCAAGGAAAATTCGAACTGGCGTCGGGCGGCACGCTTCTGCTCGATGAGATTGGCGACATGAGTTTGAGTGGCCAAGCCAAACTGCTGCGCGTACTTGAAGAAAAGGTGGTCGTCCGCGTCGGTGGTTCGACACCGATTCACACCGACGCGCGAATCATCGCCGCGACGAATCACAATCTCGCCGAAATGGTGCAAGAGAAGAAGTTTCGACAGGATCTCTACTTCCGACTTACGGTCGTCACATTGGATCTACCACCTTTGCGCGAGCGGGGCGACGATCCGCTGTTGTTGGCCGAACATTTCCTCCGCGATTTCGCGGTAAAGGCCCGGCGACCGTCGCTGTCCCTGACCGCGGCGGCCCGCAAACGATTGCTGACCCACACCTGGCCGGGAAACGTCCGTGAGTTGCGAAATCTGATGGAGCGACTCGCTTACCTGTCGCCCTCCGATAAGATCGACGCCGAGGAGTTGTCATTCATTATGTCACCCGCCGCACCGCGGCCGTCATTGCTCGATAGCGACCAACCGCTCAGCGAAGCGACCCGTCAGTTTCAAATCGCATATATCCAGAGCCAGGTCGATCGTGCTCGCGGAAACATGACCGACGCCGCCGAACATCTCGGCCTGCACCGCTCCAACCTGTACCGCAAGATGCACCAACTCGGTATGCAAACCACGGACGAGTGAGGACCGGGGAATTATTGACAGATTCGTCAGTGCGTGCCAAGCTGCGAAGTGGCGTCACCGAGGAAACAGAGAAACGATGAACAACTCACAGCTGGTACATTCGGAACACGCCCTGAGTACTTTTCGCGACATTTCGGAACAGCAGCGAAAGGGGCGCCGTGAGCGTTGCTGCGAGATTGCGCAATCAACCGGTGCTCAGCAGTTGGCTGGCGTGTGAGGTACTGAACAATGGGACCACGGCCTTTAGCGACCATGTTCGTCGGTTTTTTCGCGGTGATCGGTAACTGCCATGCGAACGACCAGGTGGATTTTTCCCGCGACGTGCTACCGATCTTGCGGCGCGTGTGCTGGGAGTGTCACGGACCAAAAAAACAAGAAGGTGGGCTGAGGCTGGACCAGCGCAACGCGGCGCTGCGCGGTGGCGACAGCGGTCCCGTGATTACGGCGGGAAAGTCGACGGAGAGTGAGTTGCTCCGCCGGGTCAGTTTGCCAAAAGGGGACAGCGAAGTCATGCCGTCCCGTGGCGAGCCGCTCACTCAGCAGCAAATCACACTGATTCGGCAGTGGTTGGACCAAGGCGCTACCTGGCCGGAGAATTTGGCAGTTGCCCAACACTGGTCCTACGTTGCGCCAGCGCGTCCCAAACTTCCGACCGTTCGGACTACCGCTTGGCCTCGGACAGCTGTGGACTATTTCGTACTGGCGCGACTCGAAAGAGAAGGATTGCAGCCGTCCCCGGCGGCCGATCGCACGACTCTGCTGCGCCGCGTCTACTTCGACCTGATTGGCCTGCCGCCAACACCCTCGGAAATCGAGTCGTTTCTTCAGGACGACGACGCGCATGCTTATGAGATCGTTGTCGAGCGACTTCTCACTTCGGATCAATTCGGTGTGCGTTGGGCGCGCCCCTGGTTGGATTACGCGCGATACGCCGACTCGCACGGTTTCCAGCGGGACGATTTCCGCGATCTTTGGCCGTATCGCGACTGGGTTGTGAAGGCGCTGAACTCCGATATGCCGTTCGATCAGTTCTCCGTCGAACAGCTCGCCGGGGACTTGCTGCCGAATGCCACGGAGGTGCAACGGATTGCAACCGGCTTCCACCGCAGCGCCCCAACCAACGTCGAGGCTGGGTCAGATCCCGAAGAAACACGCGTCAATCAAGTGTTCGACCGCGTCAATACATTGGGGATGATTTGGTTGGGGACTTCACTGGAATGCGCGCAATGCCATGATCACAAATACGATCCATTCACGATGCGGGACTATTACGGGCTCTTTGCTTTCTTCAACCAGACCGAAATCGAAGCCGATCGGTCGAACCCGAAGGTTCCCGGCTCGATCCGCTTCGTGGGTCCCGAGATGGAACTGCTCGATGCCAGCGTCGACGCTCAACGAACTCGATTGCGTTCAGAACTAGCGGCCGTGGAAGAGTCGGTGACTGTTGAAGAACGACGAGTGCAACAGCCGGACGCAAAATGGGAGACGCAGCTTGCCCAGACGCTGGCCAACACCCCGCGCGAACACGTGCTGGAGATCGCCGATTTTGATTCACTCGGCGGCGCGACACACGAAATCTTGCCCGACAAATCGGTGTTGCTTAGTGGCGAGGCTCCCGATCGTGACACCTACACCATCGCCGTGAAGTCCAACCTGACCGGCATTCGGGCGTTTAAGTTGGAGGCTCTGACCGACGCCTCGTTGCCCGGTGAAGGTCCAGGGCGCGGAGACGCGAACCGGCCGAATTTCGTGCTGCAGAATTTTCAAGTCGAATCGGCGCCTCTGACCGCCCCGGACGCAGTCCAGCCAGTCGCGTTTACGAAAGGAACAGCGAATTTCGCACAAGCCAAATTTTCGGCCGGCGGCGCGGTCGACAATGATCCTAAGACCGCTTGGGCGATCGCACCCCGTTTTCACGAGCCGCACTGGGCCGTGTTCGAAACCGCAGCGCCCATCGGTTTCGACGGCGGTACGCTGCTGAAGTTTCAGCTCGTGCAGCACTTTGGCGCGTCGCGCACGATCGGGCGGCTGCGTCTGTCCGCTCTGACCGGTGATCCCAACGGGACATCGCTGCCACCGGATGTGAGTGAGGCTCTAGCGATACCCGCCGAGCAACGCACCGCCAAGCATGCAAAGTCGCTCAGCGAGTATCGCCTGCAACAGCAACCGGAGTATCAACGCCTGCTACTCCGGCGCAAGCAGCTCGAGACGGAACTAAAGCAACTCAAGCCGCCGACTACATTGGTGATGCGAGAAATCGCACAGTCCCGTTCCAGTTTCATGTTGCAGCGCGGCAATTTCCGCACGCTCGGCGAGCCGATTTCGCCAGCCACGCCCGCAGCGTTGACAAGTTCTCCTCCCACGGCTGCGACCCGGCTCGACCTCGCGCGGTGGCTCGTCAGCCAGGAGAATCCGCTGGTTGCACGAGTGACCGTTAATCGTTGGTGGTTGGAGCTATTTGGTCACGGAATCGTTGCGACGCCAGAGGACTTCGGATTGAAAGGGGAGTCGCCTACGCATCCAGAATTGCTAGATTGGCTCGCCGTTGAGTATCGCGAGAACGGTTGGTCGTTGAAATCGCTGCTGCGCACCATCGTACTCTCCGCGACCTACCGACAATCGGCAAAGGTGACGCCCGAGGCACTGGCGCGCGATGATCAGAATTGGCTGTATGCACGCGGCCCGCGATTACGGCTCGATGCAGAAGCGATCCGGGACAACGCACTCGCCGTCGCGGGACTGCTGAGTCTCTGCGGCGGCGGATCGCCGATTCGGCCGTACCAGCCGGATGGCCTGTGGGTAAAAGTCGGCGGGCAACGGTACGAGTACGAAGTCAGCCCCGGTGACGAGCAATATCGACGCGGTTTGTACGTGGTGTGGAAGCGAGCGGCCCCGTATCCCAGCTTTGTCAATTTCGACGCGAACAGCCGGCTGGCGTGCCGGGTTCGACGACCGCGTTCCAACACGCCACTGCAAGCATTGACCTTGTTGAACGATCCGGTCTATGTCGAAGCCGCAGTGTCGTTCGCACGCCGCGTGCTAAGCGAAAAACTCGGAGCATCGAAGGAAGCTCGAATCCGCTATGCCCATCTCCTCGCACTGGCTCGTCAGCCTCGCGACGCCGAACTGACGATCCTGACAGGCCTGTTGGAAGCACAGCTTCGTGCCAGTGCGGGTGAATCACCCGCGACCAAGCAATTCGCCGAACGCTGGCCGCCTCCATCCGGAATCGCCCCCGCCGAGTTCGCGGCCTGGTATTCCCTTTGCGCCGCCCTGCTCAATCTCGACGAGACAATCACGAAGCCGTAAGAGAGGTCAGAGGTCAGAGGTCAGAGGTCAGAGAGCCGCGGGAACAACAGGACTAACGAATGATCAAGCTCCAATGACCAAATCTTGAAAACCTCTGACCTCTGACCTCTGACCTCTGATCCCTCTCATGCGCGTTGTCTGGCTAACTGATCTTCATCTGAACTTTGTCAAACATGAGCCACTCATGGAGTTTTTCCGCGCGGTGGTGGAGTCTCGACCGGATGCCGTCGTGATAACGGGTGATATTGGGGAAGCACGAGATGTAACGGATTATTTGGCACGCATGGACGACCTGTTCCAGCGCCCGATCTACTTTGTACTTGGCAATCATGATTTCTATTATGGATCCATCACGGAAGTGCGGGAGCGTGTCGTGCAGCTGTGCACTGAGCGGCCGCGACTCCGATACTTGTCGATGGAAGGGGTGATTTCGCTGATGCCGGAGACTGGGCTTGTGGGGCACGACGGTTGGGCCGATGCACGGTTGGGAGACTACGAGCGATCTTTGGTAATGATGAACGACTACAGGTTGATCCGCGAGCTAGCGCCGTTTGGCAAAGAGGAGCGCTGGCCGAAATTGAAGGCTTTGGGAGACGAAGCCGCTGCGCACATTACTCGTGTGTTACCCCAGGCATTGGCGGCGCACCAGCATGTCGTGCTGGCGACGCACGTACCGCCGTTTCGAGAAGCTTGTTGGCACGAGGGGCAAATATCCGACGATGAATGGGCGCCCCATTTCAGTTGCCAGGCGACAGGCGACGTAATTCTCGATACGATGCGCCAATTCGCGGATCGCCGTTTGACCGTATTGTGTGGTCACACTCACGGCACCGGGGAATTCCGACCGCTTCCTAATGTGCACGTGATTACCGGTGGAGCAGAATACGGTTACCCGCGGGTGTGCCGGGTTTTCGAGTGGTAAGGGACGACTTCTTTCCAATCGTTCGCAGGAGCATCACTATGTCGGCATTCAATCGTCGCAATTTCCTTTGTTCGACGGCGGCCGGGGCGGCCGTCGGTTGTGGTGACTTGGGATTTCTGGGGCGATTGTCGCCGGTGTCTGCTGAAGATGCGAAACTTGAGCCGCGCGCGGTGCAATTCCGACCGGAAATCGAACCACTCGTCCGGCTGCTCGAAGACACTTCCCGCGGTCGTGTATTGGAGGAAGTCGCCGCTCGGATTCGCAAAGGAACAAGCTACCGCGAGGTGCTTGCGGCGCTGTTGCTGGCTGGCGTACGCAATGTGCAGCCGAGGCCGCAAGTTGGATTCAAGTTTCACGCAGTGCTGGTGGTCAACTCCGCCCATCTGGCCAGTCTGTCTTCACCCGATTCCGATCGTTGGTTGCCGATTTTCTGGGCAATTGATGAGTTCAAGGCTTCTCAGGCCCGCGACGTGGAGGAGGGAAATTGGACCATGAATCCGGTCGACGAGGCGGCTGTGCCCCCCGCGCACCAGGCTCGCGACGCGTTCCTCACCGCGATGGAAAAGTGGGACGAATCGGCTGCGGATGCGGCGATTGCCGGTCTGGCTCGACACGCCGGTTCGCATGAAATTCTGGAACTCTTTGCGAAGCTCGGCCCGCGCGACTTTCGAAGCATCGGGCACAAGGCAATCTACGTCGCTAATTCATGGCGCACGCTGCAGTGTATCGGTTGGCAGTATGCCGAGCCGGTATTGCGTTCACTGACCTATGCGTTGCAAAACCACGACGGAGAGCCGACTCCCGCCACGAACGATTTGGAACCGGATCGCCCGTGGCGAATGAACCAGGAGTTGGCCAGGCAAATCCGTGGCGATTGGCAGGCGGGACGGCTCGATTCTGGTGCGACTCGAGAATTGCTCGCCACGCTGCGTGACGGATCGGAGCGCGATTCGTGCGAAGCGGCCGCGAAGATGCTCAATGCCGGGATTCATCCGCAGTCGGTGTTCGACGCCCTGCTGGTCGGCTCCGGTGAATTGCTGATGCGCCAGCCGGGTATTGTTGGGCTACACGCGGTTACGTCGACGAACGCACTGCGATATCTGTACGAGGCGAGCGCGAACG
>CAZFLF010000413.1:0-6212 GCA_964519825.1 uncultured Pirellulaceae bacterium
TCCTGCCGAGCCGGAGCGTTGGTTCCGGCTCGGCAGGAGCCTCGCCCTCCCATTCATCAACCCAAGAGTGACAGACCACTAGAATGATTGTGTAGAACGTTAAGAGCACCCGCGAGGATCAAGATGATTCAATACTGCGAAACGATCTGCGCCATGGCCCTGCTGGCCGGTATTCACGCCGCTGCAGTCGCGCAGCCACCGAACGTGCGCATCGGTGAAGTCGTGCCCCGCGATGTGCGCGAAATGTACGATCGCGGTTTGCAGTATCTGGCGATTACGCAGTCGGAGAACGGCGACTGGTCGAGTGTCGGCGGCCAACAAGGGCCAGGGGTCACCGGCATGGGACTGATGGTGTTCCTCGCTTCTGGGGAAGACCCGAACTTCGGGCTCTATAGCAACCACGTGCGCCGGTCAGTTCGAAGCATCATCACGGCGCAGAATGCCACCACCGGCTATCTTGGTGACAGCATGTACCATCACGGCTTCGCAATGCTTGGGCTGGCCGAAGCCTACGGCACAGTTGACGACCGCCACATTTGGCCGGAAGGTACAGCCAAAAAACATCGTTCCATCGGAGCCGCGCTGGAATTGGCAGTCCGCACGGCGATTACGTCGCAAAAGAAGAACTCACTTGGAGCCTGGCGGTATTCGCCCGATGCAAACGACGCCGATACGTCGGTCAGCGGAGCAATTCTCGTGGGCTTGTTGGCGGCTCGCAATGCTGGCATCGAGGTGCCAGATGAGTCAATCGACAAAGCGATCTCGTATTACACCAAGATGACTGCCACATCCGGACAGGTTGCCTACTCCGGTGGCATAGGAGGCCTTGACGAGTCGCTGGCTCGCATTTCGATTGGAACACTCGTCTACGCCCTCGCCCGACGCAAAGACCTGCCGCAATACAAGTCGACGCTCGGCTACCTCGTAGCGAAGTTGGAGAACACCGGCCACTCCGGCCATGGCGGGATTGAATATCAGCGTTACTACCAGGCTCAGGCGTTGTTCCAAGGCGATGTGGAGGCCTGGGAGAAATGGAACAAACTGCTGGTGCGGCAACTCAAGCAAGCCCAGCAGGCGGATGGAAGCTTCAGTGGTCAGTTCGGTCCGGCGACCTCGACGTCGATGTCGCTGTTGGCTTTGGCGTTGAATTACCGGTTCCTGCCCATCTACGAGCGATAAACTTTCCTCGTTTAACCGCAAGCCGCAGGCGTGCGCTGTGAGTAGCAACCGATAACGATCCGCGCTCCACAGCCCACGCCTACGGCTTGCCGTTAAACGAGGAAAAACTCGACGGATGAGAAGAACGGAAATGGATCGGTCTATGAAAGCATCATTCCTCTTTGTCGCAATTCTGCTGGCATGTGTGCCCGCGTGGTGCGCGGATGAGACCGTGCTCCATCTGACCAACGGCGGCTTCCTGCCGGGCGAACTGAAAGGTTCGGAGCAGCCCAACGTTTTGCGTTGGAAGTCGGCGTTGTTCACCCAGCCATTTGAGTTCTCGATGAACAATGTCGGCGCGATCTATTTCACCGTTCCAGCCACGCTGCCGAAGCCGAAGGGTGAGTATTGCCTTGAGCTCGCCGGAGGTGATGTGTTGTTCGGCGAACTGCTCGGCCTGACCGACGACGCGGTGGAGTTGGACGTCGCGCGATTTGGGCGGTTACACGTGCGGCGAGACCAAATCCGCCGGCTCGATCGCTGGAGAGGTGGCGCGGAATTGATCTACCTTGGACCCAATGGATTGACAGGGTGGAAAGAATCGTCGGCAACAACTCAATGGCGTGAGGAGGGAGGCCAGCTAGTGACCGACAAAGAGGGGGCGAACATTCACGGCGACTTCGGGATTCCGGCACAAGCCCTCATAGAATTTGAGCTCTCTTGGAAGAATAAGGCGGATTTCGTCCTTGCACTCGGGGTCAATGGCGGTGACGGCGAAGCAGTGTTCAAGCGAGCGTATCGCCTCGAGGCTTGGGACAACGTGTTGGTCGTATGTTGTGAGCTGGCGCACGGAGCGGACGTGGCGGCTGTCCAGAAAAATAAGAACGGTGCTGGGAGAATTCATCTGCTGGTATACCTCGACCAGGAGAAGGGAACGATGCTGGTATACTCTCCCAGTGGTGCGCGACTGGTGCAGATTAGCGTCGCAACTTTCAGAATGCTGGTCTACTCCGGCCTGAGGCTGACGAACAAACAAGGCGATGTGCGGTTGGAACGACTACGCATCAGCCGCTGGAATGGCGTGCCGCCGCCCGAGGCACAGACGAGCAAGCCTCGGTTACATCGCACCGACGGCTCGATCGTATATGGAAAGTTAGCCGGGTTCGACGCGGGCACAAAGCAGTTCGCTGTGCGCGATGGGAGCGAGGAAACCAAAGTCGCTGCCGACCAGATCGCCAGTGTTTTCTTTTCGGCACCAGACGATACGGCATCGAGAGCGATTCGAGCCGTCTATCAGGATGGCACTCAGATCAGTGGTGAGCTGACTCAAATCGACGACGACCACCTGCGGCTCACGCGCTCAGGCATTCAGGAGCCGTTGCGATTACCTTTGTCGGAACTTCGTTCGTTAGTCGTCCTGCAACGCAATGCGTTGCCTGCTTCATCGCCACCCGAGGGAATTGCTGGCAGGCTTGAGTTGGACGGGCTTCGTCTGCCAGGTCGACTGGTGAATGGTCAAGAACGTCCTGATGCCAGTTGTCTGGTGTGGCATCCCGATCACAGCACGACCGCCAGTCCGTTGCGTCATGGCATCGCTGGGCGGATTGTGTATCGAGATCCTCCCCCACCACAACCAAAGCCGAATCTTCAACAGTCGACACAGCGTCAGCGTATTGCGGTCGTCAATGGGCTTCAGGTTTTACCCAATGTTAAGCGACCGCCGCAGGCGTCGCCTACCGGACCGAAAATACTGCATCTGCGTAGCGGCGACACAATCCCATGCGACGTTACTAAGATTGATGAAAGCGGCATCACCCTCAAGACTCCATTGTCCGATGCCATGTTCGTCAAGCACGATAAGGTCAAAGCCGTGGAACTCGCAGCAGGTCAGTCTCCGCCGAAGCTGACGAAGGCCAAACGAGAACGGCTGCTCACATTACCGCGTGCACAAAGGGATTCGCCACCGACGCACTTGATCCTTTCCAAGAACGGTGACTTCCTGCGCGGACGATTAATCGACATGGATGACAAGATACTCCACGTTGAGATCCGCCTGGAAACCAGAGAAGTACCACGTGACCGAGTCGCTCAAATCATCTTGCTGCATGCCGATGAACTTTCCGACACCCCACCTTCTCCTTCCAGTCCTGCCGGCTCGTCAAGGGCGACTCGCGTTCAAGTAGTTCGCAGCGACGGCAACCGATTGACCTTCTTTCCAAACCAACAGGCTGATCAAACCTTGTCCGGCATGAGCGATGTGTTGGGAATGTGCCGCACCGACTTGGCGCAAGTGGATCAGTTATTGATTGGCGGAGCCATCGAAAACGCCGCTCAAGACCTGGTGTATCAACGCTGGAAGTTGCGCTATGCGACCGAACCGAAAATCGCGCAAGATACCGACGGCCGATCTCCCACGGGAAGAACGCCCGGTACCGACTCTGCTTTGGTTGGCAAACCGGCGCCTGATTTCGAACTGGACCTACTTGGTGGCAAAAGGTTTCGTTTGACAAACAGCAAGGGTCGGATAGTGGTGCTCGATTTTTGGGCCACTTGGTGCGGTCCTTGTCTGCAGGCCATGCCGCAAGTCGATCGGGTGATCCGTGAGTTCAGCGACCAAGATGTGCAACTGATCGCGGTCAATCTCGAAGAACCCGTAAAACAGATAACGTCCACGCTGGAGCGACACAAGCTACAAATGTCCGTCGCTCTGGACCGAGACGGCGTCGTCGCGGCGAAATATGAAGCCACGGCGATCCCGCAAACCGTGATCATCGACCGTGACGGCAAAGTCAACCGCCTCTTCGTGGGAGGCGGCCCGCATCTGGCTGAAGAGCTACGCGAGGCGCTTCGCAAGTTGGTCTCCGAGACTCCATCGGACCGACCGAAACTTTAGCCGTCGTGGCTGGGGCAAAAATCAAGAAATCGTGGCAGGCCGACGATGCGGATCGCAGGCGTGATGGCCGACGCGTCATTGACGTTGTGCTGCGCAGCTGGCGGCACTAGCTGTCTCGCCGGAGTCGACTACTCGTAACCAGGAGGAAACGCATGTTAGGCAACACGAGAGGAACGGAAATACCCAACCAACGCGGTCCCCTTCCATCGCAATTCAGGCGCTGCGTCGTGATGACTCTCGTCTGCCTGTCGGTGGCCATGATTGCCGAATCCAACGCCGTTGCGCAAGTCGTCCTACAGTATTTTGAAAGCCGCCATGCAACGATGGCGCGCCGCCTGCCCGACATATTCATGGCTGGCTACGGCGCGATTTGGATACCCCCCACGAACCGCGCCGAAGGTGGTCAGTCCGCCGGATACGACGTTTTTGATCGATTCGACGTCAACCCGTTCTATGGCAACGAGGACGACTTGAAGAAGTTGATTTTCGAGTGCAATAAAGCCAATGTGCAGACCTTTATCGACATCGTACTGAACCACAATGGGTATCAGAATCTGGGCACGCCCGACTTCGTCGGCTCGGGGAAGCCAGACTATCCCGGGTTTGTGGTGACTCTGCCAGGCGATGTCGACGGCGATTTTCACGGGTCCTTTGAGGGAGGCGTACTGAATGGGCGAATCAACGGCGGGCTCCTCGACATTGCGCAGGACAAGAATCACCGCTTCATTCGGCATCCCGTCATCTCTGGGGATCACCAGAACATTCCAGAAGAATCGGCGAAGGACTCCAATCGCAGGTTCTACCCGGACAGTGATCGCACTTCGCCTCCTGGCCTAGGCAATACCGCGGCGGATCGTCATTCCCCCTCTGGATTCAATCTGGATCACCCAGAGGCTGGCGATCCAGTTGCCGAAAACGCCACGGGATACCTGACTCGCTATTGCCAATGGATGGTCGAGGTCGTCGGCGCCGACGGTTTTCGTTTGGATGCAGCCAAACACATTCCGACATTCTTTTGGAACGATTTCTACGACAAAAGCGTGCACAGAATCGGTCCGAACAGCTCGACCCCTTTCAGTTTCGGTGAGGTCATCGAAACAAACGATTTTGAGTTGTTGCGGCAATACTCCCGCAAGGACGGATTCGGGAATCGCGATCTGCTGGACTTCCGTCTCTATTACACGATGCGCGAAGTTTTGAATGCCCACGGGTTCGGTGACATGCGGCTGCTGGAACGCGCCAGCGTAGATGTAATCGATGGGGATCCGAACGACGGATCACGCGGCGTGACATTCGTTTCCAATCACGACGAGCTGGCGCCGAAGCCGGAGAAAGACAATCTTGCCTATGCCCATATTCTCACACGGACCGGGTATCCGGTGGTCTACTTCAATGCGCTCGAGTTCGGCACGGGCCGCAATTTCCCCACACGAGGCCGTGGTGACGCGTTGGGGGGCGAGTTTGGAGAGACCATTACCCGCTTAGTCGATATCCATCGCGAGTATGCGCGAGGTCGTCATATCACGCGATTGGCTGACAATGACGTCTACCTCTACGAAAGGGATCAGGCGTTGCTGGTCGGGCTAAACGACAACGAGGTGTTCGACGCGGATCGAAGAATCCAGACTTCCTTTCCGGCGGGTACTCGATTGGTCGAGTTAACGGGCAATCCCCGCGCGACGAATCCGCTGTTGATCCGTCCAGATGGCACAGCTGACGTCACAATTCCCAACAATAAGGAGGACCGTGGCTACGCGATGTGGGGACCGCAAGCACCCCGTGGCTCAAGAACGCAGGTACCCCTGACGATCGATCCCGTCGCCACAGTCATCCCGGCCGACGAGTTGAGCCAGCCGAATGGCATACGCCGCCTCACCGCTATCGAACGACTGACCGTCGGTTCTGCAACACTGTTGTTGCGATTAGAAGACGAAAACCTGGACGACAATGCCGTAGTCCGGATTGACGACGGCAGCGTGAACATCATTGGTACCCCGATATTCGGCGGCGGACCGTTCAAAGGCCATCAACGATTCACGACCGCTGATCCAGGTGTTACTGGTCAGGGGGTTTACTCGGCTACGCTGGACATTTCAAAGCTCGGCCAAGGATTGCACTACATCGAAGCCGTCGCTTTCCTGCGGCGAGATCCGGGCCAACC
>CAZFLF010000414.1:0-6211 GCA_964519825.1 uncultured Pirellulaceae bacterium
GTGACCAGTGCGTGTTCAGTTCGTCGACTGCGGACTGCGCGACTTCCTCCGTAGGACCCGGCTTAGCCGGCAAATAGGGATCGAGATAGGTGCCGCGCAATTTTTCCAGCGAATTTGGTCCGCTGATGATCAACTGCCCGCCGAAATGGAGCCAGTCGATCAATGCCTGTTGTTGTGCGGGCGTGAGCACTTGCGGACTCAAATCATCCCACAACACGTACGCAATCGACGTCCAGGTCAAGACGTGGTTTGGCACCGGCGCGAAACGGTCAATCTTCGGAGCATGCACCCGATAGTAACTCAGTTTGTCCGTGTCAACTTCCGACGAGGTGGGCGTGCTGAACGAGTTCAGGGACTTGAGATAGCCGTAACGGCTGGGCTCAGGGGTCAACACTAAGAAATGGTACTGGTACAGCGGCATGGGGACGGTTCCCTGGCGCACATCTTCCTTAACCAGTCGCCCGCCACGAGCCGCCCGCAGCTCGCGTTGTAACCATACCGATTTGGTCATTGAATCATCGGTCTGCTTGACGACGGGAATGAAATACGTCGATTCAAAGACCTTGTCCTGGCCCTTCGGCAGCGCGGCGGGACGCGAGGCTGTAACTTCAAACTGAGTGTGCTCGACTTCTAGGGTCTGCCCAGCCGAGTCGGTTGCTCGCGTGTGCAGCTCGGCCTGAAAATCGAAATTGTTGGCTTTGATAAGATGCCGCGTCGCCACCCAATGTCCCGGCTTAACGAACGATCGCGAATCTTCCGAGTCGCCCGGGATCACAATAGGCGGTTTGAACTCAAAGTCCTCTTTCGGCTTTTCCTTCTCTTTCTTCTTCTTTTCCAACTCGTCAATGTCGGGCGCTTTGTCATTTCGTTTGACAAGCGGGCTGGGACGGCACCCGTTGCATCCCGACAGCATCACTGCGCCCAAAAGTGGGATCAGTATCCATAGGGATGCGGTCGACCGTTTCGGCAGGGCATCATCCATGTTACGTCTCGAAGTCTGTTCGAAGCGCGGAAAATAAGCCGCTTGTGGAGCACGCTAGCGCCATGGGTCGCGTTTGCTCCGGCTAGGGAAGCCTCGATCGGTGAACCCGCGCTGTTCACCGACACAGGAAGGACTACGGCCCACATCCGCCTTGTAACAAGCAATAGTGTACCAAACGGATTCAAATCCGTTCTACAACCCGTCAACTCAGGTTTGACGAGGAACTAGCTGTCGTTCCCAATCGATTCTGCCAGCAACCGGCTCGGACGCTCATTCCGTCTCGTCGTGTGAGGACGGATCGGCGTCCGTGAGTTCCCGGCTGAGCAACCGGCCCCACACCAGATAGTGAAACCCAAGTAAGCCGATGAACACGACGCTGACGAATACGAATGTCGAGCCGATGAAACCAATTGGCAAGAGCAGAAGCAGCATCGAGGCGCCAAGAAGCACGACCAGGGTCAACAGCACCGCCAGGCACGAACTACGGCGCGGCGCGGCGGGGAGTGGTGTGGGTGAATCGGAGGGCATACAAGCTTACCAATGAGTCCAATAACACCACGTCGCGATGTTCATTACGACGCCTCGATCCTTAAAGATTCCTCGAGGCCGATTTGGTAGGGGACCGCGGAAGTAATCGTCCCTAGTCTACTCGACGAATTCCGGAGTCACTAGTTGCGGAATAATGCCGGCCTGATGGCCACGTTGTAGCAATTGCGCGACTGCTTCCCGTCCACGCGGTCCAAAATCGAGAGTCCAATCGTTGACGTACATGCCAACGAAAGTGTCCGCCTTGCGTCGGTCCAAACCGCGACCGAATTGCTGCGCATAGTCCAACGCTTCGGCGCGATGATCCAATCCGTACTGGATGGAAGCCTTCAGCAGGCGATTCACGTCGCGCATTACGTCGAAACCAAGATCCTTGCGAATTCCATTGGCTCCGAGCGGTAAAGGCAGTCCCGTTTGGTCCAGCCACCAACGACCGAGGTCGACGACCAATTGCAATTGCTGATCGGCATAGGTCAATTGCCCTTCGTGGATAATCAGTCCGGCGTCGATCGCCTCGCCATGGAATTCACCCGCCTCCACGACATCCAGAATCTGATCAAAGGGAACAACGGCAAAAGCGAAATCCGATCCGCAACAAAGCCGCAAAGCCAAGAACGCCGTGGTTAAAGTTCCCGGAACCGCAATCCGGCAGTGCTGTAATTCAGCGATTGACCGCGGCTGGCGGCTGACGACCATCGGGCCGTATCCGTCACCCATGCTGGCCCCACACGGACACAAGGCATAGCGATCTGCCAGGTGTGCATAAGCATGGATGCTTAATGCGGTCAACTCGAGTTCAGAGGAGAACGCTCGGCGGTTCAGGGTCTCGATATCACACAGTTCATGCGTGAATCGGAACCGACCCACATCCAGTTTGTCCCGCGCCAACGCGAAAAACATGAATGCGTCGTCGGGATCGGGGCTATGCCCGACACGAATCAATTGTGGTGCGGAGGACACAAAATGGATCTCGCAAGGTTTTTAGTTAACTGATTTTAGTCGCTACTCGAGAAAAAGCGCGAGAGGGGCCAATATCCCGAACGAATTCGGAGAACGCAAGCCGTGCGTTTCTCCCCGCTGGCAAGCACAACCGCAACTCGTAGCGAGTCGTAACAGTCCAACTAACTTGACTATTAGCGAGCGAGTGTGGGATCATCGCCAGCGGGCGGGGCTTATAGGAATGTCAATGTCCCTTGATCAAGACCCGATCAGGCTGCTGGTTGTTGAAGACAACCACCACGACTTTGGTTTACTCCGCGACCAATTGGGGCAAGTTCGCAGTTCCTTCATATTGGTCCAGGCGACGCGACTGAGCGATGCCTTGCGGCACTTAGAGAACGAAACATTTGACGCCGTAGTGCTTGATTTGAACTTGCCGGACAGTTCGGGTCTCGAGACCTATTTGACCGTCCGCGCTCAGGCGCGCAACGTACCCATCGTGGTGCTGTCCCATCAGGCGGATGCGCAACTCACGCGGCGTGCGCTCGAAAGTGGCGCCCAGGATTTTCTCGACAAGGCGCAAGTCACCGCCGATCTACTCGAACATTCCGTGCGGCAGGCCATAGCGCGGCAACAATTGCAGACGCAACTCGAAGGCAGCGAGAGGCAACTGCATATGCTCGCCGAACAACTGCCGGCCATATTGTGGACAACCGATGAGCAGTTGCGGCTCACCTCGATGCGCGGTCGCGAACTTTCTATCCTGCAAATGTCAGCGAATACCGCGATCGGACAAACCGTGGATGAACTGTTCGCGCAGAGTCGCCCGGCGCAGGGCGCGAGCGAGCTGCACCGTCGGGCGCTGTTGGGTGATTCGACTTCACTCGATCTCGAATGGCATCATCGCTGGTACCATGCCCATGTCGAACCGCTTCGCGACAGCGTGGGGGATGTTGTCGGGACGATTGGCGTGGCGCTCGATGTCACGGGAGAGCAGAAACTAAGACGCGATGTCCACGCCGCCCACCAAGTGCAGCAGCATTTGTTGCCATCGCGAGCGCCGCTACTGCAAGGATTCGACATTGCGGGTCGTTGCTTTCCGGCCGAAGACTGCAGCGGCGATTTCTTTGACTATATTCCGCTGCCCGAGCGGCGACTTGCGGTAGTCCTGGCGGATGTGTCGGGACACGGTTTTGGTCCGGCGATTCTTGCTGCTGCGATTCGCTCGTACTTGCGGATGGCCGCCGTGCTGGGCAACCAGGTGCATGAAATGCTCGCGCTGGCGAATCGACTATTGCTCAGCGACGGAGACCTGACCCCGTTTGCCAGCGTGTTCGTGGCGAGTTTTGACCCCGAGTCGCGATCCATGCGTTACGCCAGCGCCGGACATCCCGCGTTTCTGATGCACATGAGCGGCGAAACGACTCGATTGGAAAGCTTGAGCGTGCCGATTGGCGTGCGGAACGACGAGATGTTCACGTTGTCGCAGCGAATCAAGTTGCATTTTGGGGATGTCGTACTCCTGTCCAGTGACGGGGTCTTCGAGGCGCGATCGCCGAGCGGCGCATACTTCGGCGTGGAACGGGCGCTGAACGTCATTCGTGAGCATCAGCACGAGGACGCCGCTACGATCGTGGAGAAGCTGCACTCCGCCGCCGTCGCATTCGCTGGGGGCGCCGCCCTTGACGACGATCATACCGTCGTGGTGCTTAAGGTAGTTCCCGCTGGCGGTTCAGCCCGCGAGACTTGGACCGCTTGAATGGGGCGGCAAGGCCCATTTCGAGCGCCGTGCTGCGGCGTACGGATCACGTCGACCTATTTCGTCGGCCAACCTTCGCCACTCTTGTCGCAGCCGCAAATGGAGACCTTCATTCCCAAGGCGGCAGCCATGCTCGCTTTGACCAGGAGTGCTTTGTCAGCGGCAGCAGCATCATTGGCGTAGGCAACTTGGATGTGATTACTCTTGTGACGCGCCATCATTTGATCCCGTGAAACCCCGTATGTCACGGCGTGCATGATCGGCCATTGTGGAGTCGTGGCTTGCCACCGCCGGGCTGTTTCTGCCGCCGGCAGGGAGACCACTCCCGCTCGTCCGAGATCCATCCGCAATTGATCATTCTCGACGAAAACTCGCGACCAGACGATTTCACCCGGTTTGGAAATCCCCTTGAGGGTGCCGCCGCCGTTGGGAAAGTACATGGCCGGTTGCCGCTCGCTCGAGGCACCTTGCCAGCCACCCTCGAAATGGGCTGGCGGAGCCGAACCGCTGATCAGAAAAACCCACACATAATCCCTGGTCGTACCGGAAGCGTCCCAGTCACCCCAGCGCAAGTCGTGTAGCGTGTTTTCGACGGGTTGGCCCAGCGCTCGATGAATCCGCAGCGTCATCAGTCCGTCCAGTCCGGCACACTCGTCGACTTCATTGAAGTGGGGGATGGGAGCTCCCTCAAACAAGACTCGCGATCCATCACCGCTGCGGACCGGAGGTCGTTCGGTGTTGTTCAAAGTCCCCTCGACGAGATCGCTGGCTGGGAGGAGATCCTTCAGACCTTGTTGGTATTGGATGCCGATCGTGGCGCAACCGAAGTCATCCGCGATGCGGACGGCCGCGACGTACATTTTGCACTGCAACAGAATCTGGGCATCCGTCAAATCGGTCGCATGTTCTGGACCTGTAATGAATTTCATACCGCGCTGTTCCATCCATTGCCGTACTTCCGCGGCCTCCGAATCGGTTATTTGAGTCGTTTCGTAGTACAAAGCGGATTGACTCAGCCGCTCTTTGTATACTCCAGTCGGATGGAGCAAGTGGTCCGGGATGATCGCATTGAACATCCCCATGCAACCTTCGTCGAAAACTCCCATGATGGCCTTTTCGCTCTGTAATTGGCTGGCCAGTGCTTCGCCTAAGCGGCGTTCGTTCGAACCCACTTTGACGTCCCGGAAGGGAATGACGTGATCGACGTCGTGCTTGATTTTGCCCTTGGCAAGCCACCGGTTCAATTTGGTGCGGAAACGATCGTCAGAAAAATCCTCGCCCCACAACGTTGAATACTTGACGCCCGCTTTGGTTAGCGAACCGTTGAGGTTGAGCATGCCGACCAATCCGGGCCAAGTTCCCGACCAATTGGCCACCGTCAGGATTGGGCCTTGATGGGTGATCAATCCGTGCAAGACGTGATGAGAGTACTGCCAAACTGCTTCGGCGACGATTAACGGAGCACGGGGGTCCAGTCCGGCGAAGACCCTCATTCCTTCCTTCTGTGAATCGATGAAGCCGTGTCCCACGTCCTCTTTGAAGGGATGGGCGCGCACTAATTGATAACCGTTTGCCTCGATCGCCTGCCGCAACGACTCTTCCATGTCACGCTGCGCGGCCCAACACTTTTGATTTGCCGAGAGTCGCAGGTCCCCGTTGGCGACTAATTGGACGTCGCGTTTTCCCGCTTTCGGCGGCTTGGCCAATTTGGGGATCTCGTATTCCATAACAAATGTCTCCTCAAGATGTCGCTCAAGGGCAAACAATCCGCAGTGATGCGGGGCATCTTAGTCGCAAGAATTCGCGGGTGAAAGTCGCCCCGAATTTGCTGAGGGCCGTTAGCCCAATGGCACTTACTTTGGTGTTTGGTGCTGGGCGAGTGAGCGGTACGGCGCTAGCCGCCGGTTTTTCGCGTTGGGAATCGACCCCGCGACACCGGTGGCTAGCGCTTAGGTCTTACCACATTCATGTAGTAACGATTGGGT
>CAZFLF010000415.1:0-6204 GCA_964519825.1 uncultured Pirellulaceae bacterium
TTTCAGTTTTCAGTTTTCAGTTTTCAGTTTTCAGGTGTCAGACCTTGGACCGGAGCGGATGGTGGTTATTTGACTGGTTCGGACACACCTTGGGATAACAGTTTGAGCAGTGGGCTATCGGCGGAGAGCACGATGGTGGTCTGTTCATCAAGCATGCTGCGATACGTTTCCAAAGTTTTCAGCAATTCATAGAACTTGGGATCTTGGGCGTGCGCCTCGTTAGAGATCTCGATCGCTTTGGCTTCCCCCGTGCCGCGAATAGTTAGTGCTTCGCGTTTGGCTTGGGCCAGCAGCTGGTCACGCTGCAAATCGGCGAGGCTTTGAATCTTGGCCTTTTCGCTCGCTCCGTGCGCCCGATATTGCACTGCGACGCGCTCCCGCTCGCTGCGGATCTCCGCAAAGACGGCTGGCTTGACCGCTTCGGGATAGGTGAATCGTTTCAGCCGGATGTCGACAACTTCGATGCCGAATTGGTCCGCGACGGAGTCACTGAGCGTTTTGATAACCCTTTCCGCGATCGCCTGCAGCTGAACTTCGCCATCCTTTAATGAAATCAGTTGTGTCAGTCTTGTGCGTCCGATTTCCGCGGCGAGAGCCGCTTGAACGCGCTCCTCGAGCCGATTTTCGGCAACTTCCACGCTGCCGACGGCTTCCAAGAACCGTCGGGCGTGCTGCTCGATCACGGCTCCGCCGCGCGCTATCGCTCCGGCAGGCACAGGGACTCCGCCAGGCGCTGCGGCTCCGCCAGGCGCTGCGGCACGCTTGGCCGCAAACTCTTTACCTGGCAATCGCCAGCAGACGTACCAGGCGAAGTTCAGGTTTTCTTTATCCTCGGTGAGCATCTCACGGGCGGGAGGTTCAAAAACCTGCAACCGCCGATCAAAGCGGCGCAGACTTTGATACGGCCATTTCACTTGTAATCCCGGTTCGCTGCAGAACCGTAGCGGCTGTCCAAATTGCGTAACGTAGATGAATTCAGCTTCGTCCACGAAAAAGACGGTCCGCATGACACCGGTGACCAGCAAGGCGATTAGTAGCATTAGCACCAGCCAACGCCAATTCCCGGGGCGCGGTGGGGTTGAGGACGACGAGTCAGGATAAAGCAAGAGGTGCATTTGCAGGGTCTCTCAATAATCCAAGGTGACAATTCTGAACTCCGCAACTATTCGTCGGCTGGCGGTCTGTTCGGTTCAACGAGAGGAAGCACCGGGGGCGGCAATTCCTTTGGCAACCCCAACAGCACATGTCGGCGGCCGGCAGCCGCACGGTCCAATATCAATTTGCGTTTACCCGCTAGGGAATCGCCCCAGGCATCCATGAATAGCCTCCACTCCGTCAGTCGCGGCGCGGCGGCGTGGGCGGACTGGCGGAGTAGGAAGCCGGCGGCATCGCCAGACGCGGTTTGTTCGCGGTCTGCGGCGAAAGCTCGCGCGGCATTCAGTTCCACGGCGACATCACCCGCCAGATTACCACGGAGTTTGTTCCACAGGTCGTCGTTGAGATCGCGGCTTTCCGTGGGAACTTCCCGCCACACGGCATCGCCGCCAGTTTGGATCAACTTGTCGCGCCGGTACGCGTCTGCTTCGTTTCTCATCCGTTCCATTTCTTTGAAGGCGGACGATACGTCGCGAAACGCGCCAACAACGGCGAGTGGGGGATGCACATCCTGTAAGCAGACCCCTCCCCGCAAAATCTCGATTCCCAGTCGCAGGGCGTCGGCTTGTGACTGCAGACGCGATTCCACTTGCGATTCCAGCGTGGTGCGGCCGCGGGTCAACAATTCAGTCTCTCCTTCGCCGTCCGCGGCGGCTGCCAGCAGCGGCCGTGTGGCAACACCCTCGCGCAGCGTTGCTTCCGCGACTGCTCGCAGCACGCGTTCCGGTTCGCGCACTCCAAAGCGAAACACCCGTACGTCCTGCACCCGATACTGAATCGTCGCGGCCAGTTCGACCAGACTCTGATCACCGGTCATGAGCAACGAATCGTCGCCGATCGTTGACGAATTCGCCGCGTGCGCCGAACTCCACTCCACGGCATTTCCACCGTCGGTTGCGCGGCGAGGCCCGATTTCCAGCGTCCGCACTCGATTCGGATTCTCGCGCGAAATCGTATCGAACGGTGGCGGCAATCTAAGATGCGGCCCCGGTAGCAATACCGCGTGAACCCGCCCGCAACGCCGCACGACGGCAACTTCATCGGGTCGTACGAAGACGACGATCTGGGACAAGTACGCGAGGAGGATCAGACTTCCCGCAATACGGAGCAGCTCTTCACGGTATTGCCAGACATTCACCGCGCGGCTCCGCCAAGCCGACCAACTCTGCCACCACAGCACAAATTTGTCGCACAGCCAGGATTCCCAGCGCCCGACAAACGACCGTTCCCAACGTTCACACCAGAGCAGCCGCATCGAATTCAGCAGCACCAGCACGGAACCGACCTGATGGAACAATGCCGCCGCAACCGGAGCCCGGGCTTGCCAACTTTCGGACCAGGCGGGCATGATCCACGCGGTCAGGACGATTCCCAGCAAGTTTGCGGCAAAGGCAAAGATAATGACGTTCTCGTAGATGACGCGGACTGTATGCCGCGCCATGCGGATCATGTCCGGTAGCGGGCGCAACGGCTCACCGAGCAGGATCACATCCGCCGCCTCAGCCGCGATCTCGCTGCCTACGCCGCGGAGCGCGATCCCGACGTCCGCCGTAGCCAATGCCGGAGCATCGTTGATCCCATCGCCGACCATTGCCACGCATCGCGATCCCGCACTCCAATCGGACAGCCAGTTGGCTTTAGCGTTTGGTGAGAGTTCGGCCGCGAAGCGTTCGATTCCCAACGCTTGCGCCACGGCACGAACTGGAGCGGTTCGATCGCCGCTCAAGATGGCGAACTCGTGAATTCCGATTGCGCGCAGTTCGGTCAGGACGGCTGCGGCTTCCGGCCGCAACGCGTCACCAACTCCGATCGCTCCGATCACCTGGTCGTCTACGATGACGAATAGGGCGGAAAGCCCCTGCTGGTCCAGTCGCTGAAGCGCCTCCTCGGCCTCGTCCGGGATGGAAACGCCGTGTTCGGTTGCTAATCGCGGCGAGCCGACCAGGACCGCTTGGAAGTTCCCAGGTTCTTGCGTCGCGCCAATTCGCGCCTGAACGCCCGCACCGGGCAAAGCCGTAAAATCGAAGACGCTCGAGATGGCGAGCCGCTGTTCCGCGGCGGCTTGCAGAATCGCCCGGGCAATTAAGTGTTCGCTCCGTTGTTCCGCCGCCGCCGCCGCCCGCAAGACTTCGTCGGATTCGTGGCCCGCCAGCGGAATGCACTCGACCAGTCGCATTCGCCCCTGGGTCAGCGTGCCGGTCTTGTCGAAGGCGAGATGTGTCACGACCGCGAGTCGTTCGATTGCCGCGCCGCCTGTCGCGACCACTCCGCGCCGAGCCAACCAGGCCAGCGCCGCCATCATTGCCGCGGGCGTCGCCAACACCAACGCACAAGGACAGGCGACCACTAGGACCGCCAAGGTCGGCATCCACTCCCACGGCGGATAAGTCGGCGTAGCGCTGGTGAGTGTGACTCGGAGCCGATCCATGTTTGTCGCGATGAAAGTCACGCCGGCCAGCAGCAAGACCACGGGCAGGAAGATCCTCGCGAAGCGATCGACTAACCGCTCGACAGACGCCTTGTTTCGTCGAGCCTCCGACACAATGTGGAGCATTTGCCCCAGCACCGACTGTTGACCTAAGCGGGTCACTCGGACGTCAAGCGATCCGAATTGATTCAGCGTCCCGGCAAAGACCTCCGCCCCCGGCTCTTTGTCCGCCGGGATTGCTTCACCGGTGAGCGAACTTTCGTCAACCGCGCCGTGACCGCCGGCAACGACGCCATCGACCGGGATTCGCTCGCCGGGGCGAATGATTGCGACATCACCCGCCACCACGTCCGAGAGTGGAATTTCGCGGGTATCGTCGCCGCGGCGCACTCGGACGATCGAGGGCTGCAAGGCGAGGAGGTGACGCAACTCACGCTGCGAGCGGCGGAACGTAATCGCCTCCAGAGACTCGCCGATCAGCGCAATCAAGACGACTTCCGACGCTACCCATGTTTCGCCGAGAAGCAGCGCAGCGACGAGCGCCAGGGCGAGCGCCAAATCGGCACCGAACCGCCAATCCAGTAACTCCAAAGCCGAATGGAAAATGAATCGCGATCCGCCGATGAGTGCCGCCAGCAGCGCTAAGTTCCATCCAAACGGTGCCCGCCAACTTTCCTTTCCCAGCCACCACAGTACAACGTCCGCGACGATCAGTACTCCGACGACACCGGTCAACCAATACAAAGATTGAAATGTCGGCAGTCGAAGCGGCGTCGAGTTCGTAACGGTGGAACGGGTGGACACGGGCTGATTTCAGAATCGAGATTGGGAAATGGCAGTCTTGCTCATGGAAACGTCTCAATACTCATTCCCCAGACACCATTTGGCAATCATTAACCCGCCAAACGCCGAATCCAGAATCTCCCGATCGACTTAGCCGCAGCTCGAATCCGTTCGTGCGTCGTTCTCCAGCTGCAAGTCCTCGACCTTACCGACCCGTCGTGCCGTAGCCAAGAGCTTTCCGAGCTGGTAAAGCTCGTCAACGATTTTCAGCCGTTGCAGGACGGCGTCGGGCGACATATCCGCGGAGAATCCGCGACTTAGCGACTTGTCGGCGTGAGCAGTCATTCGGCCATCCCTTCCGACTCGAGGCGGGCCAGATCAATCTGATCGATTGGACGCCCGGCCAAACGCTTCATCATCAGCAACCCTCCGTGTGATACGACATTCATCGGTTGGTCATTGAGCATTAGACGAATTCGACTCGACCACGTTTGCTCCAACATTGATGTAACCAGAATCAGATCGAGCATCAAGTGCTCGGTTCCCTCCATTTTGACCAGACGATAGACGCGCTGTTCTGTGGGTGTTCCGGTCTGAAAGCGGATCAGTCCCGACTCTACATCGAAGCCCACACTGGCTGCCACCTTTTTCACCGCCTCCAAGTCGGACTCGCGGATCAAGATATCAATGTCCTTGGTGTGCCGCGGAAATCCATGAATTGCAACCGCCAAGCCACCGCAAACCGCATAATTAAGCTGCTCCGCTTCGAGTGCCGCTACCACAACCAAGAGCTCGTGTTGGAGATTCATCGTAGGCTGCTCCGCTCCGCGCCCAAATTATACAGATGACTCAGCTGCTGACGTCGACCGTGATCGGCTGCGGCTTTTTCGGATCGACCGGCTTCACACCTTTTTGTTCCTTCGGCGGAACGCTTTTCCCATTGAAGGATCCTTCCAAAACTTTGAGCGTATAGTCGGCAATTGGCAGATTGGGAATGACGAATGAGCCGTCCGATTGAATCGCTACCGGAGTTGGTCCCAACTCACCCCCTTCGATCGTCATTTTGAAGGAGATGCCGTTGACCTTTGCGGGACCAAAGCGAATGGCCCCCCGAATTTCCCCTTTGTCCGGCATTGCCTTCGGATCGGTAATCAGGCATTCGCGAGCAATCAGCTTGCTCTCATGACCGACGTGGTCGACGACTTTGGCCAGCAGCAATCGCTTGCCAAGGGGTTGATCTTTGAGATCAATCTCGATGTCGAATACGTGGCGTTTCTCGTCGTCGAGCCGCGCCACGACGACGGCTGTTGTCGAGTCGGCTTCGGCTAACTTCGGGGAGCCGTCCTTGGAGAACCCATAAGTGACTCGCCCGACTCCGAGGTAGTCGCGAACGAAGAATCGGGCGAAGACCTTTCCATCCTTGGGAAGCAACTTTGGTAGTTGAAGTTCCTCGATCCGCGGATCATCCCCATCCAGTTGCACGATAATGGAATCGGCATCGTCCTGATCGCGGAAGTGGATATCGGCGTCGACTACGGTTTGCACGTTCTGCAAGGTGCCGGGAGACAAGCGGATCACCAAATCGCCGACTTTGGTTTCCAGTTCCAACACACCCCGCGGGCCGCAACCGATGTAGGAGGCCTCCACGTCGCGGTCGGCACGGATGACCCGCGTGAAAGAATTCTCTCGCAACGTCACCTGTACTCGATCGGTTTCTCCGCGAAATGCATCCAAAGGCGCGTCGGCTTGCAAAGTGACCACCAGCGATTCGGCCGGCGCTCGGAACAACGCCGGCGTCCGCTGTGCAAGACGTATGTGCTCGATCTTGGGAGCTTTAT
>CAZFLF010000416.1:0-6189 GCA_964519825.1 uncultured Pirellulaceae bacterium
AACTTGCGGCCGTCCCAAATCCAAGTAACGGGAATCAACTGACCCGTCCTCGCTATGAGTACGGATATGATGCCCAAGGCAATCAATCCTTAATCCAAGATCCGCTTGGCCGGGAAACTCGATTTGCCTTCGATGCCGACGGCAACCAACTCACTCGAACATTGCCACTAGGCTTCGGTGCGGATGGGATCAAAGCAACCAGCGACGACCCGCCTCCGCTTCCATCCGGCGAAGTTTGGGGTACTGGGCGTTTCATCGAGAGCTTCGCGTACGACAATCGTGGCCGCCCGGTCCTCCACGTATCATTCGAAGGAGTCTATACCAAGCTAGTTTATGACGACACGCTGGCGGGTGCTGGACGCTTGTCGGAACGCAGGTTCTATCTCAATAAGAACGCTTATGACGCGGGAACTCCGGGAGAGATCTGGACGTACCACTACGACGCATTCGGTCGCGAGATCAAAGTCATTCAGGACAATGATGGCAATCTTAACATGCCCGCGGATCAGCGAATCACAAACCAAACTTACGACGCCGATGGACGCATTGCGTCCGTTTCTACTCCGGAAGGAGTCGTTGCCTATACTTACGATTCGCTCGGTCGAAAATCGGCAACCCGAGTGTTCCCAGCCGGGGCGAATCCCATCACAGGAACACCTGATCGTGTAACGACCTATACTTACGACAAGTTAGGTCGGTTACAGACCGTCGTCGAGGATCAAGATCCATCCTCTACCCAAGACTCCGTCCTTAGTACTCGCTATTCCTATAACCTGCTGGGAGCAATGGATCGAGCCGACCTGCCAAACGGCTCGGTTACCGATTACCAGTACGATGCCCTCAACCGGCTGTCAAAAATAACTGACTATGGTCCCGATGGATCGGGCGCTGAACCGTTGTCACCGGATCAGGATCTCTCAAACAATCCAAAACTCGCCGAATACGAGTACACCGTACGCGCCGACGGACGGCGCACGGCAGCGACAGAAACCTTCTGGTTAGACGAGGATGAGATTCCATCAACACCATCCACGGCCCACCAGAATCATATCTCCTGGACATACGACAACATTAGCCGTTTGACGGATGAAGTTTTCGACCATTTTGACGACACTTTGGATCAGACCGAACGCTTTACCTATGACCTGGTCGGCAATCGACTATCTTTGAAAAAGGATGCTGGAAATAACACGTCGATCGATGACGCGACCAGTTACTCCTACGATGCCAATGATCGGTTGATCGAGGAGTTATTCGACTCAGATAACAGCGGTACCACCGATCAGACTACCACCTACGGCTGGGACCACACTCAACAGACGTCTAAGTCGGTCAGTTCCCAGGGCTCGCCCGTCTCAGCTCAGTCCTTCAAATACGACCTCCAGGGTCGAGTGTGGCAGGTCGTTAATGAGCAACACACCGAGGGCACACTGAGCAGTAGGCAACGGGTGACGTATGACTACGACGCTACCGGAATACGAATCAGCAGCCTGCTCGAAGTCGACCCAGATCTAAACGAACAATACCAACCCAGCTCACGCACTGAGTTCCTATTTGACCATCACAATTTCACAGGTTATCAGCAGGCGATTAAGGAGACTACTTACAATCCGCAAGGAAATGTGACCAAGACAGTGGAATACATGTTTGGTCACGATGAGATCGCCCAAACCGTCACCATATACGACGGGAATGGCAATGTTGTTGGCAGTCCAGCAACTCATGTATTTGGTCACGACGGGCATGGTAGCGTCCGCGTTCTATCGGATATCGCGGCCGCGATCGTGCAGCTATACGCATATGACGCTTACGGTGAGATGCTGGGAACTCACAACGGCAGCGGTACTTCTATCTCCGCAAATGAAGTTCTGACCGCGATACTTCACTCGGGTGAACGCTTCGACGCGGATATTTCCCACCAATACCTACGAGCCAGGTTCTATGACCAGGCGACCGGGCGATTCAACCGGTTGGATCCGTTCCATGGAAACGCAAGCGATCCGCAGTCATTCCATAAATATCTGTTCGGACATGGTGATCCGGTCAACATGTCTGATCCCACCGGGAAGTTTGGCCTCGGTGGCATGCTGGTGTCCATTGCAATTGGTTTGGGGCAGCATTCGCAAGAGCTTGTCACTGGCGCGTTAATAATCACCACACTTGAGGTGGGAGGACGTGCAGGATTTGATGGCCGTGCCGCCGGGTTGATGCTCATATCGCAAGGTGAATTCGATTTGGGATTCACCGTGTACAACCTCGCGGTCCGAATCATCGGACTTGTTTTTCATGTTATCGAAACGATTGACGACGCATTTGGACTTGGACAAGTCGCCGGCGCCATGATCTGGGGTGGCATTGCTCTAGCACGAAATGCCCCTGATATCGCCGATGCCGTCATCGGGCGGAGTCAAATGCTCTTCCGCAAGTTTGGGAGTAACCCGAGTTGGACCGTCAAACCATGCGCTAGCATACTTCCCTGGAGAGTGTGCTTTACGCCGGATACCCTCGTTGCGACCGCAACCGGCAAAACAAGAATCGGAGGCATCGAGCCCGGGCAAACTGTCCTGGCTTACGACTTCCAGAACGGTCAATGGGTTTCCCGCCACGTTCTAGAACGGCACGACAGCGTGTACGACGGACCGATTGTTTCGGTCGAAACTGGAGACAGCGTCATTCAGACGACCGTATACCATCCCTTCTGGGTGATTGAAGGGCGCGACCTTGAAGAACGAACTCAGCCGCGTGAACTGGAGGCTGGAGAAGATGAAGGACGGACCCTCGCCGGGCGCTGGGTGAATTCGCATGAATTGCGTGCTGGGGATCTGATTTATACACAGCACGGTAAGCAGCAAAGAATCGTTCGGATTGAACAACGGTACGAGGGGCCAATTCGCGTCTGTAATTTGACGATTGAAGATGACCACACGTTCGCCGTAGGAGTGGACGGAGTACTTGTTCACAACAAATCGTGGTGTCAGAAACTGCTTGACGCAGATATAAATATACCCAAGGAGCTTCTCGACGCAGCGGATAAACTAGGGATAAAGATTCATGGGCACCACCTCGTCATGCAAAAGGGCCCGGCTGGAGCGGCCCAGTACATAGCAGACTCCGTGGAAATCCTTAGGAAGGGCGGCATCACAGATCACGTCAATAATCTGGACAATCTGACGTACGCTATCAACCATGACCATTCTATTGCGTACGCAGAGTCCGTTTACCTGAGACTGAAGGATGCGGAGCTTCTCGGCGGCGACATCGCAGCAAACGTGCAGGAAGCGCTTAAAGAAATCAGCGACGTACTCAGTTTGGGAAAAAAGTACCGGTATCCATCTCCATGAGTGACTCTCAATATCCTGCCGATCCCTTGTTGGCATTTCGGATCGCCCTTCGGAATGGTGACGCCGATACCATGCGCAGGATCCATGCAGCCGAGCCAGATCTCTTTAGTCGAATCAGAAAGCGGAGCGGCCCCATCGCATGCGATGCAGCCAAAAGCGGAACCGCCGCGATGATGCAAGTCCTCATAGAACTCGGGTCCGACATCAACGAGCAAGATGCAAATGGTTTTACCGCACTTTGTTGGGCGGTTACGAGAAGCAAGATGGACATCGTCCAAACGCTTCTGCGGGCCGGCGCGGATCCGCGCTTGGATTGCGCGATTTTTCGCGTTGCCGGCGACGACGTCAGCGAGCCTATCGCGTTTGCGCAACTCTTGCTCGACCACGGCGCGGACATCAACCAACCGTTCGAAGTAGAAGGTCTTGCGCCACGAACGGTTTTGAGTCAGGCAATTCGAATCGGCAATCAAGAGCTGGTCGACTTTCTCAAAGCACGAGGAGCAACGTTGCCAGGTGCGCCGGCCAATCAAAAGCGTCCGTCGGCTGCAAAAGAGCCCGTTACGGACGATGTCAATCATGATTTGCTTGCTCATTTTGCGCAGTGTTATGGGGAACCGGAAAAGGAAGTCATTCGTGAGATTGTGCCAACGACCTCGGTCCCACTTGCGATCCATTACATTCCGGCAGCAAATAACCGTGAGGGATTTTCGATCCTGTTCACTGCGGGACTGAGCGCGAGGGAATTTGAGGTCGCTGATGGAGCGGGAGAAAAACGGCGAGCCGAACTAATGGTCGCGTTAGACCGAACTTGGCCAGCACCGAACAAGGCGCTCACGGACCCAAAACTCGCTTGGCCGATTCAATGGATGCGTAAAATCGCTACGGGAGTCATCGAGGGCCAGATCTCTCTCGGAGCAAGGTTTACATTGCTGCGTGCGGAAGATGACAAATCACTTGGGCCCAAGGTTCCTTTTTCAGCATGGATGCTCGTCGCTTTACAAACCCCCGAGGCACTTGTTACTTCCCATTCTGGTGATGTCATTCAGATCTACCAATTGTTCCCGCTCTATTCGGAAGAGTATGACCTGGCGCGGCAGCAGGGGACGGAGAAACTGATGGCGCTATTCGCCTCCCGCGAGATACAAGAATATATTGACCTCAGCCGTCCCAATGTCGCGGCGACCGACGGCCCATCTCGTAAGCCACGCGGCAAAAAATAAATCCAGACCGCCCACGGGTGCCTGTTCCATACAATAGATTCAGGCGGCGTGGTGGTAGCTTTGCCGACCGCATGCGGGAGCTGCTCCTGCGTCACGATCGTCGACCTTCTGCCAGAAACCAGCGTCGCAAGGTGCGGATTACTCAGGAGCAAATCGTTCAAACTGTCTGTAATGTCCTGGAAGTCGCCCCGCACGTTTTGTCCACGCGCGGAAATCGACATCCCGCGCGGGCGCTGGTTGCCTACCTCGGTCGCTGTGCCACAGACATAACGCTCGCCCAAATCGCGGAACAATTAGGGCACGCTGACTCCGTGCCGACTCAAATTCGCCGGATCACCCAGTCGCTGCCAACCAGCGAGTTAACGCCGACAACTCAACCTCATCAAAGCTGCTTTGGGATTGGGCCAAACTTCCTAGACGGCACCTAGGTCGCGATTTCCTGATTCATTCCTGTCACAACTGCGACTCGATGTGCGGAAAAACAAAAAAACCAAGTTTGACCCCGCCTTCCCCGTCGATGACAGAACTGATTGCACCTCCTCCTCCAGGTCCGTAAGAATTGGCGTCAGCCATGGACAGCAACCCTTACCACGCTCCAGCGACACCAACAAGCGAAAGGCGTACGCGGCGATTGTCCCGGGTCTGGCTTTTGCCAATCGCTTTTGTGATTCCCTTGGTCGTTCACGTCGTGACGCGGTCGTATTTTGATTCAGAGAAAGTTCTCCTTCATGGGGCAGCTCAGCTGATTTCAATTGTCTGCGGATGGGCTATTGCCAGTTGGGTGATTGAACCAATGTCGATACCGTTCTGGCGCAGATATTTTCTCATATGTTCAGCATGCGGCGGCGTGGTACTGACGGCATATCTCGCTACTCCCTTGGTCAATTTGTTGCACCGCCCATAAGTCAGAAGAAGTCGCGGCTATTGTGCAGCGTGACTTACAGGTCACTTACAGGGTCACGATGTGTGTCGTCGAAGTCGCCACCGCGCGTCTCGCACAGGCGACGCAGCAAGGGATCGTGTCCCACGAAAGTGACGCTCCAGTGGACCCGCTGAAGATTCATTTGACTGTTTCGCAGACAATGTTGATGCAGGCGCGTTTGGCAATCTGATACGGCAACTGTTTGGTTCAAGTTAAGGTGCAACCACATGAATGAGAGTCAAATAGTCGATTACTGGAATTCGATCGAATGGCGTAAAACCGACGGGCTTTCGACTACCGCCATGGACCTCATCCAACTCCACTTAACTCGGATGCGCGAAGTGGTCGATGAGATACGGAAGCGCCAGGACGTCTCGGCCGTTGACGCTCACGGAATTGCGATAACGGCTGGGGCGGACAGCGAGGAATACGAGAAAGTTATGGATGCGCTATTCACGGTTGACTTCACAAACGCAACGGTTCGCGAGCCGATAATACTAGTTATCTCTTCCTGTTACTGTTGGGATGTCGATCCGGACTTATGCAAATTGCAGAATCCTTGGCAGCCGCTAGTCGATCTCTTAAAGCTCGCATACACAACGTCTTTCGACGATGACTTTGATTCCGATAATGTAACGTTACTGGTTGGGCACGGCTGTGCTGACGATCCGAATCGGCCTCGAAACCCAGCGGCAGTGTCGGATCA
>CAZFLF010000417.1:0-6174 GCA_964519825.1 uncultured Pirellulaceae bacterium
TCGGACGAATGGTACCCCACGCCGACAAGCCTGACCGTCACGCCATTCGGCAAGTTTGCCACGTACGTTGCCAGCTCGGTCTTCGGCTCGTCTTTCGCGGCGAGATTCCACGTCATCGACAACACCGTCGAAGTGCCGATCAGCACAATACCCAGTAGCGCCGCCGGCCACCGCTCGACCATTGAAGAGGCCGTACATTCGGAATTCGAGCCGACGATGCGGCGCACTCGCGACAGCAGCGAGCCGTCGGTGGCTCCGAGAGCGAGGACCGAGTTCTGACCGCGTCGCTGTTCGATGGCAATCAGCGCGCGGCCGTACTCGACGCGGTTGCCAAAAACTCGCACCACGAGGTCATCGCAGCAGTACTCGCGCTCGACGCGAATTTGACGCGACAGCCACCACACGGCCGGATGATAGAAGAAGAACGTCTCGACCAGCGTTTGCAGCAGGTTCACGGCGAAGTCGTGCCGCCGTACGTGAGCCAGTTCGTGAGCCAGAATCGCTTCCAACTGTGCGGCGGGGATGCTCGTCACCAAGCTGACTGGCAGCAGAATCACCGGGCGGAAATAGCCGACCACAATCGGCACCCGAGCCAGCGTCGATTGCAGCACACGCACTGCGCGCCGCAGACCGAGTTGCTCGGACACACGCCGCATCGCGGCTAACACCTCGTCCGACACCGGCGAAACACCCACTCGGTTCAATCGCCGGAGAGTGTGCCACCCCAGCAGCGGACGCGCGGAGCACAACACGACGCCCAGGCTCCAGCCGACCACGATCCACGCGAGCCACGGCCGCAAGACCGTCTTTGCTCGCACCGACCAGGACGGTTCGGGTTGAACGATGGCTGGGGTATGCGGCCCGACTGCTGGTCGCGTTTCCGATACCGCAGGGTCCGACGCGGGAGATTGGACTTCTCCATCGCTCGCAAACATGGCATCACTTGCGAGTCGGGGGACGTCAGCCCTCGGATCAATCGCATCGCTCGAACTCTGTTCGGAGCCGAACGCCACCCGGCTCGCCAAAGGTGCAGGGACATCGCCTGGCACTAGCATCCACGTCGCCATCGGCACAGCAATCGACACGGCCATTGCGACCACCAGTACGCCATACCGCATCGACGACGAACTCCGCCGCATCGCCCGGACAGTCACTCCCGCCAGCAGCGCCACGAGCGCGAACTGCCACAGCGAATGCACCAGCACCCAGCCGAGACGTTCGACAACGGTTTCTGAAAACGGCCATGCGAAAGCCAGGAGAGTGTTCATGACTTGCCCTCCATCCCATCGAGCAGCTTCCGGGCTTCTTCAATTTCCTGCTTCGATGCTTTGCCGCTGGCGAGAGCCTGCAGTACGAGACTCATGGCCGACCCGTCGTAGACTTTCTCGATCAGTTCGCTGAGAAACTTCTTCGCCGCCCGATCACGAGTCATCGCCGCGCGATAGATATGCGGCGTGGCCTCCTCGTTCCGTTTGACCAGCCTTTTGCCCAGCATCACCGAGAGCATTTTCACGGTGGTCGAGTAGTTCGTCCCCTTGGCCTCCGCCAGCCGAGCGTGAATGTCGCGCACGGGGCTGGGGCCCAGCTCCCAGAGAATCCGCAGAATCTCAAGCTCGACCGCCGTCGGCTGAGAAGAACCCAATTCTCGCATCACTATTTCTCCGAGATGAGGTCGCATCCACGATTCAGCGAAAGGCTTCGCCACTTTCGCCAAAGTAAGCGAAACGTTTCGCTACGTCAATGCCAGCGAAAGGTTTCGCCTTGCTCGGGATCGGAAGCTACATGCGACATTGATCTTTCTTTCGGACATGCTCATTCATTTCAGGCCATTTTGTCTCGCGAAACCCAATGCGATAGTGATCGCGTTCCGCGTCACCGTTACGAGCCACGCTCGAAACGGAGGACCATTGGGCCCCGGTTCCCAACCATCAATCGCCTGGGAAACGGACAAGAAAACCCGCTGCGTGACATCCTGCGCGTCGGCATCCTGCATTCCGCGCTTCCGGCCCAAGCGATAGACGACTGGCCGGTAAATCCCCAGAAACTCCGTCCACGCCGTTCCATCTGCGAGGTCTTTGACCCGCGCAATCAGGCTGTGGCTGGTTTCCGGAAAATCCGACATCGTTGACTCCTACAGAGTTTCATCCGCGCGTCGTTCTGTTCTTTCTAAAAATCTGAGAACTCGTTGGCGCCAATAGTCGCAGCGGGACGCATTGAAACTCCGCAAGTGTTGGCCCAGAAGTAGTTTAATCAACTCCGTGGCTCGGTGGTCCTGGCTCTGCATAGCGCACAGGGTTGTAGGTCGGGACAAGAAAGCGTTTCCAGAGGGCCCGCTTGTTTGGGATAGCAATCATTCCCACGTCGACTCGAACGGCAGCTTCACGGTGAGTCCGGACAGCCAGAGGTAGTAACGGCGTGACACTATTGTGATGCGTCACTTCCAAGATCAGAGCGGGACCAAGATCGGTGAATAGCGATGACACTCACCGCGCATCCAATGAGAATTTGTAGTCCGTTGTAGCACCAAAAGAGCGGAAGGTCGGCAATTGTAGCAACCTTGCGAATCAAGGAATCAACGTTTGTCCAAGCAGCGCATCGAACAGCGTCGACCGATTTGTGGGGCGTGTCAGCACCTCCGGTCCACAACAGGAAGCACGGGTTGTTCTTCGTCTGGAAGCGTGCGCCAATTTGCCGGTAGTCAGGTGCACTCGCAGAGACGATAAACGGCATGGCATCAAACGGAATAGCAGGCTCATGCGTTCGATGACCGCGATTCACGTTCCAGGGCGCAGCAGGCCGGATTCAACCGCGGATCACGCGGATTCCACGGATATTGGTGGTTTGATCCGTGTCATCCGTGCAATCCGCGGTTCGAGCAATTTGTCAGCGGTGGCTCGTTTCATTAATATCGGCACTGCCCGGCGCCATTGCGGCGCGCCATGCGTGTGTGTGCGTATGCCGTTTATTCTGAAATCGTGATCTTTCGTGGCGGCCCCGTTACCGCCGTCGTTCGGCGACTCTGAGTTTAAACGACATACCTATGAGCGAACACAACCAGCAACTAATCGCAATTCTCTTGATCGTGGTCATCGGGACGGTTTGTGCGGCTGGGTTCTACGCCCTTGGCTTCGAGGTCTTTGCCCTATTCAGTTTGGGTTTGATTCCGTTCGCATTCGGTTGCTGGGGCCTATCAATTATTTTAGCCGGCTCTCGCAGTCGTGAGATTGCGGCGAACATGACGACTGACGAAAGACTTCAACTCAACGAAATGGCACGAGCTTACGGACGACGAATCGCGATCCCGTTTCTACCAGTCGTTGTCCTCGTCATGCTCCTCGGCCCTAGTGCCGTACTTTTCCTTCCACAGGGTCCGGATGGATTCTTTGAGTATGTTGGCGGACACCAGTGGGAATCCTTAGCGGTCGGCTCCGCCCTAATCGTTGGAATGGTCGTCCTATCGTTACCTGCGATGCGAAAGCAATACCGGGCCACGAACGACTTTTTGATGGGGACAGAATATAGCCGTCGTATGGGGTATTGGGCGCAGTCAGACAGACTGGACTCGCCGAACAACGATTGAACCAAAGCTAAATCTGCCGTGGCGTGATGCCTGGAAACAACTCGGTGTTCGAACCAACTTCTACGCTCGGCATGACCTTAACAATCGCCATAACGGAATACGTGAATTCCCTCGTTCCAATGCAGGATCGATTGACCGAACTAACGATTGCACCGAAACTAATTCTGCCGTAGACCTCGCTAGCCCCCAATACAGTGAAGCCGATCCAATCGCTGCTTGTCGCGTTAGTGGTTTGCACCGGTTTCGCGAGCTGTCGACTCTCAGCTTCATGCAATGTTTGATACCAGTCATAACCGGCTGCAATCAGATACGCAGCTAGAATCCCGGACATCATCCACATCGTGATTTGCATCCGGAGTGACCATTTCGTCTTCCCAACAGTCTGTTGGTGGCGACCGCCGCTACCATTCGAATGGCAGCTTGATCTTGGGGCCGAATAGCCAAAGATAGAACCGTCGTCTATGCGACCATTCACCGTACGGGTCGTATAAAGTGGTCCTAGGGCCCTCGAACCATCCAGTCTGAATAATGATCAACGGAAGCGGCGACATCTCGCGGACCGGAAGAGGTGACATCTCGTGACGTTCATTCGTCAAGCCGTACCTCTTCGTCGCCTCCCATGCCCCGAGGTAGACACAAACCAGCGTCACCACGATTGCCAGTGTGCGGACAGAGAATCGGGGAATTAGTCCTATAAGCATTGCTGGCAACTTCCGAATCGCGTCGTCAAGATTCTGACACTTACCGAACCAGTACCCGAACGCACCGAACAAAATGGCGATTAATGGAGCGGCTACCCACGAGGTTAATGGATTGGTCGCGATTATTGGTCCCAACTGAAACGTTACCCGTACGGCGATAACTGCCAGGCCAACCGCTGATACGATTGGTACGGCTCGCTGTGGCCAGGTTTGCTTCGCCTTTTCTTCGCCGCGTGACATGTCGGCATTGTAGGCCAGTTTGTGGTCAGTTGTGTTGCAAAATCGGGCACTGGCTCTTTACTGTGGAGCTAGCCATCCGTTCACCGAAACTGCGGCCAAAATCATGTGAAGTAGAAGTATACGCCGCCGCCAATTCCGATTAAGTAACACGCAATCAAAAGTATGCGTTGTCCGGTTGCATCTACTGCCTTTTTTCTGAAAAGCAGAAACGCAAGTGCCGCAGTAAGCACGTTTGGTATTGCGGACATGAGCGCAATTTGTCCGAAGTCATCCCATTGCCTGTGTAGTGTTCGCAGAAACAGTATTGCCAGAGAGCACCCGGCCACCATGTAAATAAATCCTACGAGCTTCATTCGCAACCCGATTCGACTTCTTCGCTGCGTGACATGACTAACGGAATGTGGCGTTTTTCCTAAACCGCTAACGCCACTTGGGTCAACAATTCCTCAACCGACCACACTGTTGCCGTAATCTTCGCGGCCACAGCCGGCGTTGTCTTCAAGGTTGAGTGTACCCGGCAGAAGTTGTAGTAGGCAAACCAGAGGGCCATAGCCGCTTCGTGGTTCTCCCATTTCTTCGAGTGTGCGTTCGTTAATCTGGTCAGTCGGCGGATGCCCATCCGCATCGAAAGGTTCTGCCGTTCAACGTAGGACGTGCAGACGCGGTCCTGAACTGGGCGCCCCATCACGGCCACTTTGTTCGCTCGACTTGACGACTGGCGGCGAGTAGCGATGCATGCAGTATTTGTCCACGGTTTGCGATGCGATATTGAGCAACGATACGCTGGAATAGGTGCGCCGCTGAACGAAAAACAACGGGCACATCTCAGAAAAATGGGGATTGATCCGGACGCGAAATGATTGAATCTGGTCGACGTCTAATGACGTGATGCAGGCTCATGCGTTCGATGACCGCGATTCACGTTCCAGGGCGCAGCAGGCCGGATTCAACCGCGGATCACGCGGATTCCACGGATATTGGTGGTTTGATCCGTGTCATCCGTGCAATCCGCGGTTCGAGCAATTTGTCAGCGGTGGCTCGTTTCATTAATATCGGCACTGCCCGGCGCCATTGCGGCGCGCCATGCGTGTGTGTGCGTATGCCGTTTATTCTGAAATCGTGATCTTTCGTGGCGGCCCCGTTACCGCCGTCGTTCGGCCGAAAGAAGCAAATGATGCCCGAGAACGAGTCTATGCTGCGTCGCGCGGGATGGTGGACCGGTTTTGCAGTCTCGATCTTGCTGCTCCCCTTTTTTTGTGCCTTTTGGGCCATGCTCCTGAAACAACTTGTCTTTGGGCGTGATGAGTTTCCTCTCGGCGCTGTAATGCTTGGTATTCCGTTGGGGATAGTCTTGAGTGTAGCCCTCGTAGGTAGGGCCATCGCACGAGAGACGAGCAATCGACTCTCCTGGGTAACTTCCTGCACCCTCGTACTCCTCGCCTTTGAAATAATTTCCATACCGATTGGACAAATTCTTACGCAATACATTGAGCGACCAAGATGAACCAAGCAGCATTTGAGTCGCTACGTCGAAAACTTGGACTTGGTGCTACTTGAGAATTAACCGCTACGCCTGACTGCCAATGGCGGATCGACCGGCCGAAATCGGGTAAGGGCGGTCATTGCTGACCGCCCTCCCCACACCACCTAGCA
>CAZFLF010000418.1:0-6173 GCA_964519825.1 uncultured Pirellulaceae bacterium
CGCGGTGGTCCAAAGGCAAATGCGGGAACTGGGCATCGGCATCGCAGATATTCATGCGGTAGTGTCCGGTTGGGACTATCCGATGTGGGCGGCCATGGCGTTGGAATGTGTTGCCGGAGAGTTGCCGGGAAGTCTGCGGCTATTTCGTAGGGATGCGTCCCCTTACATGAATGCCGCTTGCGTGGTTCAAGCCTTCTGGGCACCTATCGAGCTCAAAAAAGCCTTCAAACTCGATCGAAGACTCCCCGTCATCAATCTTCGACACCATGATAACCACGCCTATTTTTCCTACGCAGTGTCACCGTTCGGCGGCTGTGATGAGTCGGTCATGATCCTCGTCGTGGACGGCGCTGGGGATCACGGTGCAATCTCATGGTACGTCGCCGAGGACGGGAGAATTGAGCAGCTTTACCAAAACAATAGCCCCTGGGACTCGCTCGGACTGATGTATGGAGTGCTCAGTTCAACTCAAGGAGGATGGCCGATCAATCACAGCGAGGGCCGTTTCATGGGTGCCGCCGCGTGGGGCAATATGAATCGGCTGACAAATCCCTACTACGGCAAACTCCGCGAAATCTTCCACTTCCATAGCGATGGGTGCGTGTATTTGAATCGTTCGCTGGCAAACTGGCATCGCGGTTTTTGTGCGAGTCCATACACCGCCCGGTTGAGCGAAATTCTCGGGCCCCCCATCCCGCTCAAGTCGATGTGGAACCCCGACGCGGTACTTCGCGTCGAGGACATCGATCACGCTCCCATCACGAACGAACGCGTCGATAAAGCGGCAGCCGTGCAACTGGTCTTCGAAGACGCCCTGTTTCACATCATTGCCCATCTTATTCGAAAGACGGGAAGCACGAAGCTGGTTTTGTGCGGAGGCACGGCGCTCAACTGTGTCGCGAACTCGCGAATTATGGAGCAGTTTGACGAAGCATGGTACGAGCGCTATTGCGCTAAGAGCGGTGCCCGGCTCCATCTTTGGATTCCTCCGATCCCTAATGACGAAGGAATCGCCGTAGGCGCCGCCTACCATTTTGCCTGCTTGGCCGGCGCTCCGGTGGGTAAAGCCGGGACGACGTTGCAGCATGCGTTTTACTGTGGGCTGGCACCGACCAAGGACGAGATCGAGCGGGCTATTGATTCCGCTGAAGACATTGCGTTCGAGTGTCTTGGCAATATCCGTTCCGAATCGGAGCGACTGCGTGTTGCCGAGTTTTTGGCGCACATTGTTAGTGAAGACGGGGTGATGGGACTCTTCCAAGGTATTGCCGAAACGGGACCGAGAGCGTTGGGCCACCGATCGATTCTGGCAAACCCTGCCAACCGCGACACTCTGAAAACACTCAATAGCCTGGTCAAATTCCGGGAGATTATTCGGCCGCTGGCGCCGATGGCAACTTTGCGTGCGGCCGAGCAGTTCTTCGAACTTTGTCCGGGTGCGAGCGATGATGACTTCAACGCTTACAACTACATGGTACTCACGGCGCGGGCCAAGCCGCAGGCGTTCGCCGTCATTCCCGCGGTGATCCACCGCGACGGAACCTGCCGCGTACAGATCGTGCGCGAGTCCATTGATCCGTTCTGTTACGAGTATCTTTGCGCCATGGGACGACGCATCGGCGCCGAGGTATCGGTTAACACATCGCTCAACGTCGGTGCTCCCATCGCCCAGACCCCAGAGCAGGCGTTGGAGACGATGAAAAGAAGCAAGGGCATCCACGGACTGCTGATGATCGCATCCGATGGCACGGCCTATCTGGTCTGGCACAACGTGGCAATTCCGCCGAAAGATGCTGGGCACCGCTTGCGTTCGTGGGCCTCCGTGCACGGAATGAGCTACTAGGCTCTGTCTAAAAGGCACTGACCGCCGTTGTAGGATGGCCTTCCAAGGCCGTCCTGGGTGGGTTTGCGCATAAGCGACGGCCTTGGAAGGCTATCGTACTAGTTTCGTGGGTTGTTGGATTTCCCAGACCACGGTATTGTTGGGTCGATGAGCGACATCGATCCCCTGATTCAGCGTGAGGTAGCGCGGCGCCGCACTTTCGCAATTATTTCGCACCCGGACGCCGGAAAGACCACGTTAACGGAGAAGTTGCTCCTGTACGGCGGATGCATCGAAATTGCGGGGGCCGTCCGCGGTCGAAAATCTCAGCGAGCCGTGACTTCCGACTGGATGGAACTGGAGCGACAGCGAGGCATTTCCGTGAGCTCCACGGTACTGACGTTTGATTTTGAAGACTGTCGCGTCAATCTCCTCGATACGCCGGGTCACCATGACTTCAGCGAAGATACTTATCGCACCTTGATGGCGGCCGATTGCGCCGTGATGGTGATCGATCTTGCCAAGGGGGTCGAGGCGCAGACCGAGAAGCTGTTTCGCGTCTGCACACTGCGCAAAATACCTGTCCTGACTTTCGTCAATAAGGTGGATCGCCCTGGGCAAGATCCGCTGGCAATCTTGACGGATATCGAAACCAAACTGGGCGTGGAAACCGTTCCGCAGAACTGGCCGCTGGGAACGGGAGCAGATTTTTGCGGCATCGTGGATTTCGCGACCCAGATGGCCCACTTGTTCGATGAACGTGATGGCGAGCGACGGATTCGTAGCCGGTCCCTGCCAATCGGGATGGTCCACGATCCAAAAATCCGCCCGGAGATCGTCATTCAAGCGCAGGAAGAGATGGAGTTGTTGCGCGGTGCTGGCTCCTCGTTCGAGGCCGAGCGGTTTTTGACTGGCAACATGACGCCTGTCTTTTTCGGAAGTGCGCTGACCAACTTCGGTGTGGAGCACTTCTTGCGAGGTTTCCTCGCACTGTGCCCAACGCCAGGAGCTCGGCTCAGCGACCTCGGACCCGTCCCGGTGGCCCGCTCCGAGTTTTCGGGATTTGTGTTCAAGATTCAGGCTAATTTGGATCCTCGGCACCGCGATCGTGTAGCGTTTCTGCGGGTCTGCTCGGGTCGGTTCCAGCGCGAGATGGAGGTGCAGCACCCGAGAACAGGCAAGCGAATTCGACTGAATCGGGCTCATCGTGTATTCGGTCAGGATCGGGAGACCATGGACGAGGCCTTCCCCGGCGACATCATTGGTCTGGTGAACCCGGGAGAATTCCATTTGGGCGACACGATCTGCGAGGGAAGCCCCCTCCATTTTGAGCCGCTGCCGCAGTTTTCACCGGAGCATTTTGCGATTCTTCAGTGCCGGGATACGTTGCGACGTAAGCAGTTCGGCCGAGGAATGGAGCAATTGATAGAAGAAGGGGCAATCCAGACCTTCGTGGATCCCCGTGCAGCCCAACGCGAACTGATCCTTGGCGCGATGGGCCGATTACAGTTTGACGTCGTACGCTTTCGCCTAGAGCATGAGTACAACACGCAGACGGACATTGTGCCGATGCCGTACCAGCTTGCCCGGTGGGTCACCGCCACGACCGAGCAGACCCAGGACGCTCGCCTGCCATTCGGGGCCAAGGTTGTCAAGGATCAATACGGACATACTGCGATCCTCTTCAAGTCCCAGTGGGATGCCGATTACTTTCAGCGCGAAAACCCGCAAGTGCTGCTGAGCCCAATTCGCATCATGAGGAACTTTCCGGGTGAGGACCCGCGACCCGCGTTAGCCGGATGAGAACAAGACCGCGCGGCCGCCGCGACTCTCTCGCGTTCTGTCATCCCGGCAGCATTACCCGTCCGCCACTTGCGACCACCGTCTGGCCGGTCATGAAGCTGGACTCGTCGCTCAACAAAAAGCGAATCACGTTCGCAATTTCCTCCGGGCGTCCTAAGCGGCGCATGGGAGTATTGGCGATAATCTGCTCTTGGGTCTGGGGCGAGAGAGTGTCGGCCATGTCGGTATCGATTAGTCCAGGGCAGATACAATTGACGCGAAGGTTATGCTTCGCCCAAGCCTGCGCGAGGCACCGCGTCATGGCAATGACCGCGGCTTTGGAAGCCGAATAATGCACCTGGTTTTCTCGCTCCCGCAGCGCGGCGATCGACGACATCAGCACGATCCTGCCGAACTCCCGTTCGATCATCTCATTTTTCACGGCATACACCACGTGAAACGTGCCATCGAGATTCACGTCCATCGTCTTTCGCCAGGTTTCCCAGGTGACTTGCGAAGCGGGCTCAACGATGCTGATCCCGGCCGAATGGACCAGCATGTCGATGGGACCGCAGGCGTGTCGCGCTTCCGCGACCATTCGCTCCACGTCATTCGGACTGGAAACATCTCCCTGAACGGCGACGACAGTACCTCCCAACGCGCGGATTTCGCTGACAGTCTTGTTCGCCGCGTCGACGTTCGACACGTAGTTGACTGCCACGCGAGCTCCTTCCGCGGCCAGACGTAATGCCGCAGCCCGGCCGATCCCGCGCGTTCCGCCGGTGATCAAAATGGTTTTCCCCGCGAACGGTCGTTCGGACATTTTCTGTTCTCCCGCATTTTCGTCTGTTCGATATCTGGCGTGGTTGCCTCCCACGTCCGACCCGCTGTGTGCAAACGGCTCGTAACATTGGGGGCGATGGCTTGAATCCCAAAGGCGATTCGCCAACAGCTTATTCCACAGGCGCAGGAGGGTTCAACGGCGCAGCACCACGGTCATCGGCGACCGAAAGCATCAATCAAAGCGTCAGCCAACGCAACGAATACAACAATAAGCACCGCCCCAAAGGTGAATGCCAAGGCAAATGAGCCCCACCATCGACTTTTGGCTCGGCCAAACATGATCCCAGCACTGCAAGCGATCACAAACACTGCGATCAGGCTGAATCGACTTAATAGTGGAGCCGATTGCGTCAAAGCCAGTCCAAGGCCGAATAAGGTTACAACCGCAAGCGCCGTTGCGAGCGAGAATTGACGCTTTGGCGAATTGATTCCCATACCAGTCATTCTAACGCTCCTGCCAATTGGGCGGGCAAGTCTAATCAGCAAATCGGAATTGACATGGCAGCTGGTGTTTCGAACCTGCGGCATTGAACTCCATCCGTGTGACTCGATCCGTGTGCGCCGTCTCTTAATACCAGATTGCACACAGATGGACGCACACGGATGAAGAGAGGCATGGCATAGTTCGGTGGCCGGCAGCGCTGGAGAAATGGCCAATTAGGTTCGCGCTGTGGAGGACGTACTATTCGGTCGGGCCAGACGGCGCTTTTCGGTGCGATCGATTTGGACCACAATGCCGTCTTGGACAATGATGTTTACTGCGCCGAACTTCAGTCCGCGCAGCGCTTCGTGAATGTGCTGTAGCTCTTGCTGACGCTGGCGATCAGTGGTTGGCGGAAGTAATTCAGGGGAACTCATACATGATCTCCTATCATTGTCCTATTGCGACTTCTATTGCGAATTCTGTGCCATTATCAAATGACATAATCTGGAGCGAATACCCGAATCTTCTTCGGAGAGAGGAAGACTTGTTCGCCGAGCTGCAGTTGCAATTCGTGAAAACGTTCAAACGGCAAATCGACTTGGATGGAAGTGCCATCCGCGGCGGCCAGGACAATCTTCGCCACGGAGCCGGCTGGATTGATCCGCTCGACAATCGCCGCCAGCATTGGCGCGCCGTTACGCTGACGTTCAATGTCTAGCTCGTGCGGGCGCACATAAAGGTTGGCCGCGGGGGCGGCAGTAGCCGAAATTTCAGGTGTTTCGAGGGTCAAACCCGGCAGCACCGCTCGCCCCTGCTCGATGCGACCGCGAAATACATTCACATTGCCGAGGAAGTCCATGACAAACTCTGACGCAGGAGAATGAAAGACTTCGGCCGGCGTGCCCGTCTGTTCGATGCGCGACTGATTCATCACGACCACCCGGTCGGCGACCTCCAAGGCTTCTTCCTGATCGTGCGTCACCAGAATACTCGTCATGTGCAACTCGTCATGCAGTCGCCGCAGCCAGTTTCGCAAGCCTTGCCGGACCTTCGCATCCAACGCTCCAAAGGGCTCGTCGAGCAACAATACTTTGGGTTCGATCGCCAAGGCCCGGGCCAATGCCACGCGTTGTCGCTGGCCGCCGGAAAGTTGTGACGGGAAGCGATTCCCGAAATTCTCTAGCTGAATAAGCTGTAGCAGTTGTGTGACTCTGTCGTGAATCTCGCGACGCTTTGGCCGCAAAGCCCGCGGCCTAACCCGCAAGCCGAACGCGATGTTCTCAAACACGCTGAGGTGCTTGA
>CAZFLF010000419.1:0-6169 GCA_964519825.1 uncultured Pirellulaceae bacterium
GGTCATCACTCCACTGAGAAAATCCCCCCACTGACTCGTCGACGGCCGCCGCGCGGGCTCGAAACGCAGTGCCGCGCGCTTGGCGAGCTCGTTTCCAGCGCCGTTGCGTAAGGTTGCCACACGCAGCAGGTCGGTCAACACAACGCGCTGCGCTTGGTTGTTAGTCCGAAAATCGTCAAGTTCCAGTTGCCACGCGGCTGCGTTCGATAAGGCTGGAGCAACCCGAACATCCAGAGGCTTGGTAATTTCCAGCAGCTCGTTTGGTGTGGTGGGATTCGGGCAGAAAACCACGAGTTCGTTGATGCGTGGCATACCATTCGGGTCCACAGGCGCAGTCGCCGGATGCCACACCACCAGCGTGTCGGGAAACGAGTTGCCACTGACACTTGCCGAGAATACCGCGAATCCGGGAAAGGAGCTGTTCGAAGTCGCCTGCTGCATCTGACGTTGCAGCCGCACCAGCGTCACTTGACCATGCTGCAACGCCAAGCCGCGGCTGAACTGATACGTATTCGTGTTTTGCACCGCGAGCGACAACGAACCGAGCGTCCCAGCCATCATCAGCAGGATGGCGGACACCGCGAGTAGTTCCACCAGCGACAAGCCGCGTCGCCGACATGGGGCGTTACGGGCCGGGTGTTGGGACATAGGAAAACACTCTTCGAATCTTGGTCAGGGTGTCGGTCACGCCGTTCACGGTGCGTTTCACCGTGACCGTCACGGCGCGCATGCCGCTGGTCGCGGATCCGGTCAAATCGACCGCCGGATTGGTTTCGTTGACATAAGTGATTGCGACGGTGGTCCGCCAGTTGGCGAAGGACGAGGCGGACACGCGAAAATCCTCCGGCCGCAATCCGCCGGCACTGTCCCCTTGTCCGAGTGCGACGCCCCACGGATCCAACGGCGGAGTTTGGTCGAGGCCATGGAAGTCATCGGTGTCGTCGAAGAGTACGATCTTGACCGGGTTGTTTGATTCACCCGCTTCGATTCCGAACGGCAGAACCGTGGGACTGTCAGTTGCCGCCACGTAGCGCTGGCCCATTACATCGTCGAGAATCTGCTCAGCGATACCGTGCGCGATCGTTGCGGACAAGGCGTCATTGCCGGTCTGAGTCGTGGACTCGGCGGCCAGTAGCAACGCGGCTCCAGCCAGGCCGATGATCGTTAATGAAACGAGCACTTCAACCAACGAAAAGGCGCAGCGAAATCTTCGCTTGATCCGCGATTCCATGTGCCGACGCGCCTCATCGGGTTTTCGATGCTGGAGAGCCGCCCGGAAACGGCGGCAATGTCCCAGTCGAAACCCGATGAAATGCCGCGTTTTGCACCCCGACTCTCCCGACAGCATGGTGCAAGCAAGGATACGTTGGCTGGGCGATCAGTCAAACCTTTCGGTCCGATCGTCGGCGCGTTCCGCACAACCGGCGCAATCGTCATTCCACGGGGCCGGGAACTCCGCCCGTGAACTTCTCATCGACGGCTGCGTGCCCAACGAGGACTTCCGCCTTGTAGCCACCCTTCGCCTTGAAGTAGAGGATGAGAAGGAGATATCCAGCCAGCATGATGCCGGGAAAGATGGCCATATTTGCCAGCGCCTTCTGATTGCTTCGATCCATCGCGGTCTTGATCGATGTGCTGGTTTCCGCCTGCTTCTCGGCTGGCAGCTGCTTGATTGCTTCAGCGAGTTTGTCTTCGTCAACTGTTTTGTAGCTGATGATTTCGTAAATGGTCTTATCTTTGACCGCAGTCAGCTGCCCGTCGACTACCAAACCAGGCACCTGCCCGGCGGCTTCGCTCTCCACGACGGCGGCAATTTGTTTGTCCGCTTGCAAGGTACCAATATAGGGAAAACCCAGCGTCCCAACCGCGAGCATTCCAAGTCCGCTAATTGCGTTGAGCGTCAATGCACCGCCGCGTGGCGTCTGCTCCGAAACTACCCCCAGCATCGTCGGCCAGAAGAACGTCTTACCAAAACCGTAGAGAGTCGCGGCGATGAAGATCATCATCCCAGTGCCGCTCGACAACGTGATCAAACCAACAATCGCCAGCAACGCGCTAACCGCCAACAGGCCGAGCGGCGAGAGGCTGTGCACGATGGGCCCGGCAAAGAAACGCAGCACCATCATGATCGCCGACGTGTAAACCAGAATCCAACCGGCATGGAAGTTGTTGTCTTTGGCAATGCTTTCCATGATTTTCGTGATCCAGCCGTCGGTGCCGATTTCTGTGGTGGCCAACGGAATCATGATCATGATCATGACGAACATGAGGATGCGCCCCAAAGCCTGGGTGTAGGCAGCGAAGCCGACCACGATAGCAATGCCGATACCGATAAACAGCGCTTTGTATGTGTCTCCAAAGAAATCCATCAATTGCAGCGTGACGAGAAATCCAACGATCATTGCGCCCAGTGTGCCGAATTCCGCCAACATATCTCGATACGATACTCCGGCGGCTTCTCGTTCCTGGACGGGAAACTTGAGCGAAACCAGCATCAGGAAATAGATCACGGCCGGAGCGGCCAACATCCCGACCTTTATGCCCCAGGGCAAATGGTCGAGAAAAATCGTGATGATGCCGGCAACGACCAAACCTCCCGGCCAGCCGGCGTGCAAAATGTTCAGCCATTTCGTTTTTTCCTGGCTGTACATCGTCGCCACAACCGGATTGATGAACGATTCCACCGTCCCATTCGCCAAAGCGCAAACTAGGCTTCCCCAATACAGCAATTGGAACGCAGTCTCCTTGTCGCCCCCTTGCGAAATGTAGTAAGCGCTAGCCCCCATCACAGCCCACAGGATGTGCCCCAGAAATGCGAAAACCATCGCCACTTTGTAGCCGATCTTATCGATGATCAGACTGAAGCCAATGATGCTCACTGCGAACGGCCAGATGCCGATACCAGCGAGTCGGCCTGACTCAGCAGGATCGAGCCCGAATTCCTTTTCCCAGGTTCCAATGAGAAACATTCGCGCAATGAACCCAAAGGCGGTGGTCACGAGCGCGATAAAGCAACCCCAAAACAACACTTGATCCTTTGCGTCTGGACCGCGTGCACCCTCGGCGCTGGCGTAGGCTGGACTCATAAGTCTCTTCACGTGTGACGGTTTGGAAATGGTCTGCCGGAGCCGCAAACGTGCGGCTCATCAGTCTCTTTGAGATCGAAAGAGAGGCTACGATACCGAGCCAATCAAGCCACTGTCAATCATGAGTGCCGCCGTCGACATTGCAATTCTTTTTGGCACCATCCGGTTGTACCGCCTGCGCCTAGTGCTCTGTCACAGCTAAATAATTGGCTACTGAGCGAACGGGCGCTAGCCCTCGGTTCCTAAGTAGAACGGCGGCTAGAGCCGTTCCGCTCAATGATCCAATTCCCGTTCTTGGCTGTGACAGAGCACTAGCAACTCAGGATTTCCCGTCGAGCCGAACTCTAATGGATTATTCACGACCGCACGCAGGATAAGATGGCTTCCCGATCGCGAATCGTAATTCTAATTCTGAACTCTGCCGAGCTCCGCGCGAGATGAGTTGACAGATGCAAGACCTTGCCATCGACGACGATTCTGCTTGGGAATTTTGGCGACACCAATGGAGTCTGCGCACGGATACGGTGTATCTCAATCACGGATCATTCGGTCCACCATCCCTGCCGGTCCAGGGAGCGCAACAAGCCTGCAAAGCACGGCTCGACAGCCAACCGATGGACTTTTTCGTTCGCGAATACGAGTTGCGGTGGCGACAGGCCCGCCGCAAGCTGGCCGAATTCGTCGGCTCTCCGCCCGAGGATCTCGTCTTCGTCGAAAATGCAACGCAAGCCATGAACGTCGTTGCCCACAGCTTTCCGTTGCACACCGGTGACGAAGTGCTGCTGACCGACCATGAGTACGGCGCGGTGGAACGAATCTGGCGGCGCCGCTGCGAGCAGACCGGCGCGATCCTGCGCGTCGCAAATTTGCCGCAGCCGATCGAATCGTCGGAGCAATTGATCGCCGCGGTTGTCGGCGAAATCACCGACCGCACTCGGCTACTCGTCGCCAGTCACATCACGTCGCCGACGGCGGTCATCTTGCCAGTCGCGGAATTGTGCGCGGCGGCTCGTCAACAGGGCGTGTCGACGTGCATTGATGGGCCGCATGCGCCGGCACAGATTGCATTCTGTTTGGCCGAATTGGGTTGTGATTTCTACGCGGCGAGTTGTCACAAATGGCTCTCCGCGCCGTTCGGATCTGGTTTCCTGTATGTGGCTCCGCGATGGCAGTCCTCGATCGCCCCGCCGCAACTGAGTTGGGGACTTCTCCGTCCGGCGAAGCCACAGCGATGGGATGACGAGTTTCTGTGGACCGGCACTCGCGATCCCTCGGCGTATCTGGCCGTCCCCGCGGCGATCGATTTTCTGGAGCAAGTCGGGATGGGCTTGTTCCGTCGTCGCACTCACTGGCTGGCACAATACGCCCGCCGGACACTGACCGAGTTTGCCACGCGAGAACCGCTCGTGCCGGACTGCGAATCTTGGTACGGCTCGATGGCGCACATGCCCTTGCCCAACGTCAACGCGCCGCAACTGCAACAATCCTTGTGGCAGCGCTACGGCATCGAGGTTCCCATCATCGATTGGTCGGGAAGTTCATGGATTCGCGTTTCCTGCCACCTTTACAACCGCAAGTCGGACATCGATCTGTTAGCGGCGGCGCTGCGGGCGCTCGTTTAACCGCACGCCGAAGGCACGCGCGTTAGAGTTGGGTACGTTGCCTGCTTTCGTTTAACCGTAAGCCGAAGGCGTGCGCGGATTTCGCTGCCAACAACGCGCACGCCTTCGGCTTACGGTTAAACGATGATGCGCCGATACACGACTTGATTGCGGTCGACTATGCTGGGGCTCGAAGACACTAGTGTGGTACGACGCTCCGCGTCGTGAATTATTCGCAAACGATACGCGTTCTCCCTGCATGTTGGCGCAACCCCGAAAACTCGTTTGGCTTTGCTACCTCTTGGTCGGTGTGTGCCAAGCGGTCTGTGCGGACGAGCGGGCGGATTTCTTTGAGCGGCGGGTGCGACCGATTTTGGCGGCGAACTGCTTTTTCTGCCACGGCGAAAAGAAGCAAGAGTCCGAACTGCGGCTCGATTCACGGGATGCGATCTTCAAGGGAGGCGAAGGGGGACCGGCCGCACAACCGGGTCAGCCAGCTCAGAGCAGGCTTGTGCAGGCCATCCGCTGGGACGGCGACTTGAAGATGCCTCCCGAGAAAAAGCTCCGCGACGGAGACATCGCGATCTTGACGGAATGGGTTGCTCAGGGCCTTCCATGGCCGCAAATGCCTGCGCCCGGAGGGAGCTTGGAAAGCTGGCGATCGCATTGGGCCTTCCAGCCAGTGCGGCACAGCCAGCTCCCGGAGGTTTCCCATCAACATTGGCCGCGCACTCCGATTGACCGCTTTGTTTTGGCGGAGTTAGAGCGGGTGAAACTCGCACCCGCAAACGAAGCGGACCGTCGCACGCTCATTCGCCGCGCGACATTTGATCTGCTCGGACTACCCCCCACTCCCGAAGAAGTCGCGGATTTCCTCGACGACTCAGCGCCCGATGCTTGGGAACGGCTGATTGCACGATTGCTGGCGTCGCCGCGATACGGTGAACGTTGGGGACGCCATTGGCTGGATGTCGCCCGCTACGCGGATACGAAGGGATATGTGTTTTTTGAAGAGAAAAAATACCCCTGGGCGTATACCTATCGCGACTATGTGATTCGGGCGCTCAACGGCGATCTGCCGTATGACCGGTTCGTGCTCGAACAACTCGCGGCGGATCAACTGGATTTGAAAGACGATCAGCGCCCGTTAACCGCGTTGGGATTCCTGACGGTCGGCGCACACTTTATGAACAACACGCACGACATCGTCGACGACCGCATCGACGTGCTGTCGCGTGGCTTGCTCGGGCTGACGGTCACCTGCGCGCGGTGCCACGATCACAAGTACGATCCGATTTCAACGGCCGATTATTACGGTCTGTACGGAGTGTTTCGCAGTTGCTTCGAACCGACAGTACCGCCGATATTTGAGCCGCATCCGGACACGGAAGAGCACCGCAAGTTCGGAACGGAAATGGCGGCCCGCGAGAAAAAACTGGTCGACTTCGTCACGCAAAAGCACTCCGAGTTGGTCGCCGAGTC
>CAZFLF010000420.1:0-6167 GCA_964519825.1 uncultured Pirellulaceae bacterium
AAAACACGTTGCCGTTGTCGACCCCGTGCAAGCCATAACCGGTGAAGGGATAGTTTTCGTAAATCAGCAGCTTGCCGTCGGGATATTCATAGGACACGTGCATGTTGTCGGGATAGTCGCCATCGTGCCCCTGCAACATCATACGTCCGCCGCGGGCTGTGATCTGCTTCGGAACCGTCGTAATACCCAATCCCCAGGCGGCCATGTCCAGGTCGTGGATGCCGTCGTCGCCAATCTCGCCGTTCCCGTAATCGCGGAACATCCGCCACGTTTGGTGAAACCGGTGCTGGTTGAATGGTCGCTTAGGGGCGGGCCCCAGCCAGCGGTCATAGTCCGCACCCGCGGGGGGCTCGCTATCCGCCACCGGTCGCATGACGGAACGCAGTTCAGCGGTCCAAGCGCGCGCGACCTTCACTTCGCCGATGATTCCCTCCGCCAGCAGTTTGCCCGCCTTCTCAGTCACGGGGCTACTGCGCATCTGGCTCCCTTGCTGGACGACGCGCTCGTACTTCTTCGCCGCTTGAATGATGGCGTGCCCTTCGTCGTAGGCATGCGAGATCGGCTTTTCAATGTAGACATCTTTTCCCGCGTGCATCGCTTGCAGAGCAATCGGTGCGTGCCAGTGATGGGGTGTCGCGATGATTACGGCATCGACGTCCTTATCGGCCACGACGTCCTCAAAGCGACCCGTCGTCTTCGGCACTGCCGACTGGTAGCCGGCCATCAGCGTTTTCATCTTAGCGATCTGGCTTGGGTCGACGTCACACAGCCATGCGATATTGGCGGCGTCCTTGCGGCTGACCAAACCTGTGACGTGCATTCCCATGATGCCGCCGCAGCCAATGATTCCGAGTCGGACTTTTCTTGGGGGAGTTTCCGCCCCAAAGATGTGGACGCCACCAAGAGCCGAAACCGCAGCAGTGATTGCCACTGTCTCGGAGGATTGCCGCAAGAATTGCCGACGTGTGGGCCGATTCGCCATTTTTTTTCTCCAGCGTGTGGTGCGTATGAACTGGGGGGGAGCTGAATCGTTTAACCGCAAGCCGCAGGCGAGCGCGTTCGGGCGCAGTCGATCTCTGTTCAACGCGCTCGCCTGCGGCTTGCGGTTAAACGATTCAGGTGCCGAAAAAGACTTCCAACCTCTTAAATCAGTTCCGGCAGTGGTTGGTGGCCGGAGACCAGATACTGCGGGCGGCCGGCCAGATCGTTGAGTTTGGTTTCCGAAGTGAGTCCGAGAAATCGATGCAGCGTGGCGTGGACTTCGCCGAAATGCACGGGTCGATTGGCGATCTCGGCACCCAAGCGGTCCGTCGCACCAATGACCTGTCCGGTGCGGAATCCGCCGCCGGCAATCAACCCGCCGCCGACTTGGGGCCAGTGATCGCGACCCGCATCCTGATTGATCTGCGGCGTTCGACCGAACTCCCCCCACGCCACGACCGCGACATCGTGCTGCATTCCGCGCTCGTACAGATCTTCGATGAGCGTCGAAAGACCCTGATCAAACTGTGGCAAGTGCGTGTTCTTCGCTTCGCTAAAGTTCTGGCTGTGGAAGTCCCAGCGTCCGAAGTTCAGCGTCACCACTCGAGCGCCTGCTTCAACGAGTCGCCGGGCCATTAAGAAATGTTCCAAGTTACGGGGCGCTCCGTCGCCATATCTCTTTGGATCGCCTTTGCCATACCGCGCACGAACCGCGGGATCCTCTTTGGATAGATCCAAGGCATCGGCCAACCGGCTCGAAGTGAGAATGTCGAGCGCCTGCTGCGTGATCGAATCGAGTCCTCCCAGCGAGCCGCTGACCTCCATATCCCGACGAATGTTATCGAGCGACTTCCGCAACGCCTTGCGCTCGTTCAACTGCTGCTCCGAGATTCCGTCCAACACCATGTCCTTGCGAGCTGGTCCTGAAGGACGAAACGCGGCATGCCCCACTCCCAGAAATCCGGGCAACCCTGGCGATCCGTAGGGGGGATGCCCGGCGTCTGGGGCCAGCCCGATAAACGGCGGCACGGATGGGTTTGTCGGTCCAGCCACCTTCGACACGACCGACCCGATCGACGGCCAGCCCCCCGGCGGCTGATTGCGAACGGAGTGCCCCGTGTAACAGATGAAGGAGTCGTGCGAACCATCGGGCGAACCGTGCACCGAACGGAGCGGCACGCACTTGTCCATGATCTTGGCCAGCCGCGGCATATGTTCACAGATCTGGATGCCCGGCACGTTGGTCGGAATCGGTGTGAATTCACCCCGAATCTCCGCCGGGGCTTCCATCTTCAGATCGTACATGTCCTGATGAGGAGGCGCCCCAACCATATAGATCATGATCACCGACTTATGCGACCGCTGAATGCCAGCCTGTTGTTCCGCCCGTAACAATTCCGGCAGCGCCAAACCACCGAGGCCCAAGGCACCGATCCGGAGCATGTCGCGGCGAGTCATTCCATCGCACAAACGGGAACCCGATCCAAAAATCGACAGCATGAGGTGTATTCCATTCGGAGGGACAACAGGCGGGAAATCTTGGCAGGCATGTGACTTGGCAAGTGCGGCAATTCTAACGCGGCCTGCGTGGTTACACCAAGCGGAAAGATCGACTTTGTCGACAGGAAGATCAAGGACAGGAAAATAACCGTCCTTGATTTTCCTGTCTGCTTCACCCACGATAGCAACGAAACATCTAGCAGCAGGAGGTTCTCTCATGCACCGAACATTTGTTTCTTTCACCGTTGGACTTATGTGTCTTGTCGCGGGGACGATCGTTCAAGGACAAACGTCGCCAGCTCCGAAGAGGACGAAATCTGCCGATGGAGCGAAGGACCCGGGTGCAGAACCGATCAACTTCGAGCGCGCCCGCGAGTTGATGCAAAAGCGACAGGGGGGCGGGAAGTTGACAGCGGCCGAAGAGACTTATCTTAAAAAAGCGATCGAGGCCCGTAAGCGCGGGGATGCGGGCGCTAGGCCACCGCCTCTTGCCGCTCGCGAAAAGACCGGTCTGAAACCGCTTACCGAAATGACCGCCGACGATCGCTACAAGGGTCAGGACGGCGGGCTGTACGGGGAGGGGCGCAATGCTCCGCCTGACGCGCATCGTCAGGCGGCCTCGGCGGAAGTCGCCAAGATCAAGCCGCTCGATGCTCAGGGGAAACCGGCTGCTGACGGCCGGATCGTACTGGTCTCCATCAGCATGTCCAACGCCACTCAGGAATTCTCCATGTTCAAACGAATCGCTGACGCCGATTCAGCCAAGTCGCCACGGCTCACGATTGTCGATTGTGCTCAAGGCGGCCAGGCGATGGCTCAGTGGGTTAGTCCGAAAGCCGCGCCGTGGCTGGAAGCTGATCGACGCATTGCCGCGGCGCAGGTCACGGCCGAGCAAGTGCAAGTTGCCTGGATCAAGCTGGCCAACGTAGGCCCGCGCGGCGATCTGGACGAACATGGCAAGAAACTACAGCGCGACACTCTGGCCGTCATCCAGAATGCAAAATCGCGATTTCCGAATCTGCGGATCGTGTATTTGGGAAGCCGCATCTACGGGGGCTATGCGAGCGGACCCCTGAATCCCGAACCGTACGCGTATGAGTCCGCTTTCGTGGTCCGCTGGCTGATTCAGGATCAGATCAAAGAGGACGCGGCGCTCAACTTCGACGAGAAACACGGTCCTGTTAAAGCACCTTTGCTACTCTGGGGACCGTACTTTTGGGCGGATGGTGTGACACCGCGTCAAAGCGACAAGCTGGTCTGGATTCGCGACGACCTCGTCGCAGATGGTACGCACCCTTCGCAGACCGGCCGGGAGAAAGTCGCGCGCATGCTGCTTGAATTCTTCCGCACCGATGAGACTGCCAAACCGTGGTTTGCGCAATGACAACTATTGAATGACACAGGTATTCGTGAATCGCTGTCGCAGGAACTCCCATGAGAGCCTCAGTTTTGCTTTTGCTTTTGATGACGGTTGCACTGTTTTTCTGTCGCGAATCGTTTGGGCAAACCAAGAGAAAAACTCCCGCTAATAAAACTCCCGCTGACAAGGCGGGTGATGCGGTGCGCCGTCCGAGAGAAGCCCCTGCGGCATTCGAAGTCCACGAATTCCGAGGGTCGAACGAGCAAACGCTGAAATACAGTCTTTTCAAACCAAAGTCTGGCGCTGTCACGGAGAAGTTACCAATGGTCCTTTGCCTGCATGGCGCAGGGGGCAATACGGTTGCGGCCAAGGTTCTTGCTACTCCCGAGCATCAGAGTCAGCATCCCTGCTTTCTACTCGTCCCGACCTGTGAGTCACGGACTAGTCGCTGGGTTAAGGCCCCATCCCGTGACGCGGGGGATCGTCGTGCTGTCGAACCGGAGCTGATCGAGGCACTCAATCGACTGCTGCGCGATCTGCCCATTGATCCCGATCGTGTTTACATCACGGGACAGTCCATGGGAGGCGTAGGAACCTGGGGTTTGATCGCTGCTCACCCAAATCATTTCGCTGCCGCCGTTCCGGTTTGCGGGGCTTGGGATCCTCGTGACGCCCAGAAAATTGCCAAGATTCCGCTGTGGGCATTCCACGGCGCGAAAGACGAAACCGTACCAGTAGATGGTTCGCGACGCATGATTGAAGCGATGAAATCGGCCGGCGGGTCGCCTCGCTACACCGAGTATCCCAATATCGCACACGGAAGTTGGGACGCTGCCTATGCGACAGCGGAAATGTGGGACTGGCTGTTCCGTCAACGACGCGGAGCAGCCAACAGGCCTACTAAAGAATCTCCTTGACGATTTCACCGCGGACGTAGGTCAGTGCAGAATCGTGGCGTGAAACTCGGACGCGAACGGGAATTCATTTCGACGTTGCCTTGTTTTGCGTAATCACGTTAAGCAATTCGCTCCACAGCACCGGAGACACATCATGCGGTTGTCCGCAGGTAATTTCCAATAGACATTCCTCAGGGGACCGTTCGGTGTTCCTCGCCCAGGCACAGGCAACAACTGCCGGAGACCTGCTCATGCCGGCACTACAACTGACCAAACACCGAAGATCCGTTTTTAGCAGTTTGGCCACGGTGGACACGGCCATTTCCAGCACATCAGGCAGGGTTCCTGCCCCGTCCATTACCGGGAAGCGACAATACAAGAAATCGCGCGGCAACTGCGCAGGGGGTTCTTCGAATGCAAGATCGACGATGACCTGGATGTTCGTTCGATACAAGCCAGCCGCATCACGAGCATCATCGGCGTTACCCACCCACAGGCGTCCTGGAACTGCTTCGCGCACAGGAATACTCCCTCTTGATGCTACGAGGGGAAAAGAAGTCGACAGGAAAATGATGGACAGGAAAACGGCGATTCATTTTCCTGTCCGTCATTTTCCTGTCGTCCCCTTAAATCTCAGCTAGTCTCTCCTTCGAATCGCCGAACTCCTTGAGATGCACACCTGTCTTGTCCATGAGCGAGAGGAACAGGCTGCACATCTTGCGATTCGGTTTGCCGAGATAGTCGAGCACGCGGCCGGTTTCCAGTTTGCCGCCGCCGCGACCAAGCACCACCACCGGCAACTGCGTCGCGTCGTGATGTCCGGTTAGCATGCTGGAACAATAAAGAAGCACGGAATTGTCGAGCGCCGTGCGCTCCCCCTCCTGAATCGAATCCAGCTTGCGCGCGACATACGCAACTTGCTCCAGGAAGAACTGATTCACCTTCAACCAGTCGGCCGAGTCGGTGTGCGACAGCAAATGGTGGATCATGTAGTCGACGCCCAGTTTCGGAAACCGCAGCGACGAATGGTCGTTGTTCAGCTTCAAGGTACATACTCGCGTGGTATCGGTTTGGAAGCCGAGGACCAGGATGTCGCACATCAGCCGCATGTGATCGTCGACGTCCTGTGGGATGCCATCCACGGGCCGCGGTACGTTGGGCTTGTCGAGCGTTGGTCGCCAGCCTTGCAACTTGCCCAGTTGGTTGGCCCGTTCCAAACGCTGCTCGACCTCGCGAACGGACGACAAGTATTCTTCCAGTTTGCGGCGATCTGAATCGCTGATGCGGTTGGCGAGCGACGTGGCCTCGTCCAGCACCGCGTCCAAAACGCTTTTGTCCGTCTTCGAGGTCCCATCTTTGAACAACCGGTCAAAGGCCAATGCGGGGTAAAGTTCGAGCGGAGTCGGCGTGGTGGGCGAACTCCAAGAAAT
>CAZFLF010000421.1:0-6143 GCA_964519825.1 uncultured Pirellulaceae bacterium
TGAGGGCCCAGCAGGTCGCTCCCGGCCGGTACGTTGCCGAATTCGACGCTCCCAAAGAGGGCAACTACTTCATCACCGTCAGTCCCGGCGCCGGTCAAGCACCGCTGTTGACCGGCGTGAGCGTCCCCTACTCGTCCGAATTCCGCGAGCGTGAAACGAACATGGCGCTCATCAACGCGCTCGCCGAACTCAAGCCCAAAGGGGGCGATTCCGGCCAAGTGATCCCCGGCGAGCTTGGCAAGGGAAAGGCCGACACCCTCCTCACGGTCGATACGTTTCGCAAAGGACTACCGCTGGCGATAAGCAGCCAGGATGTTTGGCCGCTGTTCCTGGTCATCATGGGCTGCGTTTTCTTTGCGGACGTCTTCGTGCGACGCGTCTCGATTAGCTTTGATTGGGTCGGACCAGCGCTCGTCTGGTTACGCGCGAAAGTGCTCGGACGCAACGAGTCAGAACACCCCGAACAGCGGCTCGAACAGCTTCGCACGCGCAAAGCCGAGATTGCGGAACAAATTGACGATCGCCGCGCCGCGACTCGATTCGAACCCGTTTCGGACAATCTCCCGCCGACCGCCGACGCCGGCCAGATTCTGGAACAAGCGTCCGGTGGCGTTTCCGCAACGCCCGCACCTGCTCCACGCCCCTCCGCGCAACTGACGCCAAATCAGCCGGAGGCCGAGTCGTACACCGCTCGCTTGCTCAGAGCGAAGCAACAAGCGCGGAAGGAAACGGACAAATAAGCTCGTCGACACCGTGGGCGGCCAGGACCGACCGCAGTCGCGTCCGGATGCGAACGGCACGTGTAACCGGTAGCACCGCCCCCTAGAATCGCCGATCAACCTCTGAGGAGTCTTCATGAGTACTGTCGCTACCATGCAACAACAGGCCGAGGAATTCCGTACGCGATACACCGCGGTGCGCGAGCAGATCGGCCGGGTCATCGTGGGTCATGACGAAATTGTCCACGGGGTTCTGACGTGTTTGTTCGTCGGCGGACATTGCCTGCTCGAAGGTGTGCCCGGGTTGGGAAAGACATTGCTCGTGCGCACCTTGTCGCAAGCACTGTCACTGGATTTCAACCGGGTGCAGTTCACTCCCGACCTCATGCCGGCCGACATCCTGGGCACTAACCTTGTCGTCGAGAGCCCCGATGGCCGTAAGTCCTTCGAATTCCAGCGTGGGCCAATCTTCACCCAAATCTGCCTGGCAGATGAAATCAACCGAGCGACGCCGAAAACCCAATCGGCATTGCTGGAGACCATGCAGGAAGGAACGGTGACGATCTCTGGAAGTCGCTACGAGTTGAAAAAGCCCTTCTTTGTGATGGCGACGCAGAACCCCATCGAGCAGGAAGGGACCTATCCGCTGCCGGAAGCGCAGCTTGACCGGTTCTTTTTCAAACTGGCGGTTGGCTACTCCAGCCGTGAGGAATTGGCCACGATCATCGACCGCACGACGCGCGGCATCAAAATCGAACCCGAGAAGGTGATGGACGGCTCTGAGATCCTGCAGTGGCAACAGTTGATCCGTGAAGTCATCCTCGCGCAGCACGTGCAGGACTATATCGTGCGATTGATCCTGGCGACGCACGCTGGTGGTCCGTTCGCGCTGCCGATCACAAATCAATACCTGCGCTGGGGTAGCAGTCCGCGCGGTGCGCAAACGGTGGCCTTAGCAGCGAAAGTGCGCGCCCTGCTCGAAGGACGTTACAACGTGAGTTTTGAGGACGTGCGCCGTGTGTATCTGCCGGCTCTGCGTCACCGCGTGATCCTGAATTTCGAGGCCCAAGCGGAAAACATCGATACGGACCATGTTCTGCTCGAAATCTTGGAACAGTTGCCGGAAAAAGGGGACAGCGTTCCGGTCGCGGCCGCGGTCGTGCAATGATGCGCGCTCGTGCCATGATGAAGAACTGATCATTCATCGCGAATGGCCCATTGCTCATGTCAACCACATCGTCCGAGAACCTGCTTACTCCGCAATTGCTTGCCCAACTCGAACGCCTGGAACTCGTCAGCCGAAAGATCTTCCGCGGACGGCTGAAAGGCGAGCGGCGGAGCAAGCGGAAAGGACAAAGCGTCGAGTTTGCCGACTTCCGCAATTATGTTCCCGGCGATGACACCCGGTTCATCGACTGGAACCTCTACGCGCGCCTGGATCGCCTGTTCTTAAAGCTGTTCCTGGAGGAGGAGGATCTCCATTTCTATACGCTGATTGACGTCAGCTCGTCGATGAACTTTGGGAATCCGACCAAGCTCCATTTCGCGAAACAGCTCGCCGCGGCTCTTGGTTTCATCGGATTGTGCCGAGCGGATCGCGTGAAGATCGAAGCTCTGGGGGCTTCGCGGAAGAATCCCGGGCCGGTGCTGCGCGGGCGCAAAAGTCTGTGGCGCATGACGGAGTACTTGGACGCCGTCGACTCGCAATTTAACGCACCGTTAGCTCAAGGCATTAAAGATTTCTGCCTCCGCAATTCGGGTCAGGGCATCTTGGTTTTGATCACGGACCTGATGGACAAACAGGGCTACGAGCCCGCCTTGAAATTCCTCTTGGCTCAGCGGTACGACGTGTACGTGATCCACGTTTTGTCGCCGGAAGAGCTGGAACCCGACCTCAAGGGAGATCTGAAGCTCATCGATTGCGAAGACAGCGACATCGCCGAAATCAGTGTCAGCCGCCCGTTGCTCGACCGTTACAAACGGACTCTGGCAGCATTTGTCGATGGCGCTCGCGAGTTTTGCACACGGCGCGGGATGACCTACCTGATGACCAATTCCCAGACGCCGGTCGAGCAGATTGTGTCGAACTACCTGCGCGTTCGAGGGCTGGTGCGATGAGTCTGCTGAATGCGCTGTCGATGTGGCAATGGGTGGCCTTGGCGGCCGTCCCGCCGGCGATCGTGCTGCTGTATTTCCTCAAGCTGAAACGGCAGCCGGTGGAAGTTCCCAGCACGTACCTGTGGAGCCGGACGATCGAGGATCTGCACGTCAACTCGATCTGGCAGCGGCTGCGGCAAAGCCTGCTGTTGTTCTTGCAACTGCTGTTGATCCTATTGGCCATCCTCGCCTGCCTGCGCCCCGGTTGGCGGGGCTCCGAGCTGTCGGGAGACCGGTTCATCTTTTTGATCGACACCTCAGCCAGCATGAGCGCGACGGATGTGGCGCCAACCCGGCTCGACGAATCCAAACGCCGCGTTATTCAGCTGATTGACCAGATGGAGTCTGGAGACGTTGCGATGGTCATCAGCTTTTCCGACCAGGCGCTCGTAGAACAGTCCTTCTCGGACAATCGCAGTCTGCTCCGTCAGAAGGTCAATCGTATCAAGGCGACGAACCATCGCAGCGATCTGACGGAGGCGTTGCGAGCGGCTTCGGGGTTGGCGAATCCGGGGCGGATGAGCCAGTCCGGTACCAATGACGTGCAGGTCGCCGAAGCACTTCCGGCCACGATGTACATTTACTCCGACGGCGGTTTCGCGTCGGTTCCCAACTTTCAGCTGGGGAATTTAGAGCCCAAATACATCCCCATCGGTGAGAAGGAAGCGGAGAATCTGGCGGTGGTCGCCTTCACGGCTGATCGCAATCCCGAGAAGCCCGGCCAGGCGCAGGCGTACGCCCGGTTACAGAACAGCGGCGATCAAGACGCACAGGTCGAGGTCTCGTTGTATCTCAACAATACGCTCGCCGATGCGTCGCAAGTCAAAGTTCCCGCCAATGGCGAAGCCGGAGTGCAATTTGATTTGCAGAATGTTGATGACGGAGTGCTGCGTATGGAACTTAAGCACACGGACCATTTGGCGCTGGACAACCAAGCACATGTGGCGCTCGGCATCCCGCGGCGAGCCCGCGTCCTAATCGTCTCGCCGGGACATAGCGACGCCTTGCGGCTTGCGATGACCACGGACCAGGCCGTGAAGACTGCTGAATTAGCCTTTGCCGACCCGTCGGTACTGAAGACAAAGGAGCATCAAGATCTTGCCGCATCGGGCGCATATGACCTCGTCATCTACGAACAATGTGCGCCCGAAAAAATGCCGCAGGCCAGCACTTTGTTCATCGGCGCGGTTCCTCCGCTGTCAGACTGGTCGGCCGGCCCGCGCGGAAACACGCCTATCATTATTGATGTCGACCGCGCTCATCCGCTGACGCAGCTCATTGAAATGGGCAACGTAGCGATCGCTGATGGAACGCCGATCAAAGGCCCCTCTGGCGCCAGCACGCTGTTTGACTCGGATATCGGTCCGATGTTCGTGGTCGCCGGTCGAGAAGGTTTTGATGATGCCGTACTGGGGTTCGAGATCGTGGGCACCGATGAGAAAGGCGCCTTGTCCCCCAAGACGGACTGGATTGTTCGGCGCAGCTTCCCGGTGTTCGTCATGAATGTCCTGCGTTATCTCGGCGGCAATCGCGGTGCGTTGTCACTGGGCAGCATTGCGCCGGGCGAGTCGTTGACGCTGCGGAGCATTCTCCCGATCGACAAAATGCGGATTGAAACACCGAGCCGCCAGACATTCGAAGTCGCACGCGAAGGACAAAACGCCTTTGTCTTCACGCGCACCGATGAACTCGGCATCTATCGGGCTAGCGAGTCCGGGGCGAAAGACGTTAGCCAACAGTTCGCCGTCAACCTGTTCGATGCGCGCGAAAGCAATCTCGTCCCGACGCCGGAAATTAAACTCGGCTACGAAATCGTTGCGGGGCGGGCCGGGGCCGAGCCGACTCGCCGTGAATTCTGGAAATGGCTCTTGTTGCTCGGTCTGGGAGTACTATTGTTCGAATGGTACGTGTACAACCGGCGCGTCTATTTTTAAGTAGAACTTCAAGGAACATATCATGAGCTGGAAAATCTGTGGCCTGTTGCTGGCGTTGAGTCTGGTGAACTCCCTTTCATTTGTGAACCGGGCCGCGGCCGACGATGCACTGTGGACAGCGATGCCGTTGACGAAGGAAGGGGAGTTCACCAAGGGGATTGAAGGGCCGGCAACCGACGCCCAAGGAAATATTTTCGCCGTGAACTACGCGAAAGAAGGAACGATCGGCCGCGTCACGCCGGCGGGGCAAGGTGAAGTGTTTGTCACCTTGCCGGGAACGAGCGTGGGCAATGGCATTCGCTTCGACCGCGACGGACAAATGTATGTCGCAGATTACGTGAATCACAATGTGTTGCGGATCGATCCTGCCTCGCGCGAAATCAAAGTGTTCGCCCACGACCCACAAATGAGTCAGCCGAATGACATCACGATCGGTCCCGACGGAATCCTGTATGCCAGCGACCCGAATTGGGGCAAGGGAACGGGACAGTTGTGGCGGATCGGGCGCGACGGAAAAGTCCTCAAGGTCGCCGATGGCATGGGTACGACGAACGGGATCGAACTCAGCCCCGATGGCCGGACGCTGTACGTCAACGAAAGCGTTCAGCGAAATGTGTGGGCATTTCAAGTCACCGAATCAGGAGAGCTGTCTGACAAGCGACTGATCAAACAGTTCCCCGATCACGGGTTTGACGGGATGCGGTGCGACGTTGACGGCAATTTATACATCACTCGTTACGGGAAAGGGACCGTCGTGAAGTTGTCGCCCAAAGGGGACGTGCTGCACGAGGTGGATGTGCTCGGAAAAAGCCCCAGCAATCTGTGCTTCGGCGGCCCAGATGGTTGCACCGTCTATGTCACAGAGGTTGAACACACCCGGCTGGTGCGCTTCCGCGTCGACCGGCCTGGACTGGAATGGAGCCGGCGGGGAGACAAATGAGCTTCCCGTCACCACGGCTCACATCTCGCAGCCGACATACGCTTGCTCCGTCCGTTACGACAAATGCCGGCGCCGCATGACATCCGCAAACTCGTCTAGAGATTTCTTTTTGGGCATTTCTGCACCCATCTTATCGCCGACCGCCACGGAGCCTGAACTAAATGCCAGGACGGGGACAGCCCCCAGCACACCAGCCGATTTTCCGCATAGCTCCATATGGACCTCGTTCTTCGCAAGCGATTTTGCGGCCCAGCCCACTAATGAACATACGTTCAATTAGCCTGGAAAACTGGAAACGTCTTGTCAAGTGCCGTGCTAGCCCGCAAAATGGCGGCCATTCTCGACCGCAATTCGGCGGTCGACTCAACTGGTAGGCGATGAGGGAGGCTTACG
>CAZFLF010000422.1:0-6125 GCA_964519825.1 uncultured Pirellulaceae bacterium
GATAAACTCCACTCGAATGGCTTCTAGTTGCGCGGCGTCCGACGCTACGCCGAAGGATTGCCGCGCAGCGTCGGCTAGTTCATCTAATTGCTGGAGCAGGTCGGGCTGAGTCATCGTCCCATCCTTCCAACGCTGGCCAGAGCGTCCGCCAACGACAAGGGAGAGGCAGATTGCTCCGGCCTCTCCCAATTTAAGTCTTCCATCTGTCAATTCTCACCGTCTGCCACGGTAACCGTGACATCTGGAATTAGCAATTGACTTCGCTGACATTGTTTGGCGCGAATAAATGACCAAGGGAGCGGTCCGGTGGCAAACAGGAGCCCTCATTCGGCTGCGGCCTGGCCGACTAAGCCGCGAGTACCTGTTTCACCTTTTCAACGATGGCGTCAAAACTAGGGGCATCGTGAATCGCCATCTCTGACAGACTCTTGCGATCGAGTCCGATGTTGGCCTTCTTCAACCCGTTGATGAATACGCTGTACCTGATGCCGCGCTCTCGGACCGCCGCGTTTAATCGGATGATCCACAAGCGACGGAACTGCCGCTTGCGGTCTCGGCGATCACGGAAAGCGTAGACTCCCGCGCGAACCAACGCTTCTTTCATCTGCCGGAGCAGTGTGCTTTTTCCGGCACGATACCCCTTAGCCCGGCGAAACAGCCGGTTCTTGGCCTGGCGGCGCGCTGCGCCTCGTCGCGTACGCATAATAATGTCCCCAAATCAGCAGCATCACCAGGCCCTATCTGTCACGAGAGAGTTTATTGCCCGGACGCTTGCAATGTGTTTTCGGACTCCGTGAATAGGAAATCTGTCGAGTTGCCTCGCCCTGTGCGGGCACCGGCCAGATCAGTTGCTATTGAGTTCAGTTGCTATTGTTTGCCAGAGCCTTGGTAATATTCTTGGTCATCTGCTTTTTCAGCACGCGCGTGCCGCGCAAATTACGTTTCCGCTTGGACGACTTGTGGGACGCCAAGTGGCTGGTCCCCGCCCCTCGATGCTTGACCTTGCCCGTGGCGGTCAGTCGAAAGCGTTTCTTGGTTCCCTTGTGAGTTTTCTGCTTGGGCATAGTCCTTACCTCAACAGCGCAATCGGAAACCAAAGGGGCACATCAAGACCCGCATCGCAAGCGGTTCAAATCGGGAACAACCCACGCAGCCTCGGGAGTGCTCCACATAGCAGTCCAGACTGCACATGGAATAATGGAAGCCAGGGATTCTAGATAGCGTGCGACGGAAACGAAAGGGGGAATTCGCCCGAAATTGTTGATACAAGCGAACAATCATCCGCGGCAGTTGGTTTGAAGGCTTGAGTTGTACCGCGCACAATACCGATAACTGGTTTCGATATCGGAACCGCCGCCGGCTCGAATTGCTGGAAGGTGCATGGGTATCTTGCGACCTCGAACACGTAACGTTACACATTATCATTCCCGCGGACGCTCAAGCTGAAACAGGCCTGACCCGGCGCGGCGGCGGATATTTCGCTACGGTTGCCCATGAACCAGTAGCGACTTCGGAGGGTATCCGAATGGTTAGGAACCTGATTCGAAATCAGGCGCCCCGCAAGGGGTTGCGGGTTCGAGTCCCGTGCCCTCCGCTCATTTCAAATATGCTGCAGCAACCACTCATCCACCCGTCGCTTGCGGCGACGTCTGTGGATTGACACAGATCACGATCCATCGGACGCTGCTGCGGCTTCGATGCCTCGTTTTTTCACGGGGAGCTCCAGTGACGGAAGCCCCATCGTGGCCTCGACGTTTTCCGCGATCTGACCTTGGCGGTTCGGGACACTGACCCGTCAACCTGAAGGGTTCAAATGTCCGCCGTGAATTGGCAGTCGCTGCTGAACATTGTCACCGTTGTCGCACTGGCTTGGCGCGGACTCGACCACGGCGAGGCCGTCGCCGCCGAGGGCGGCGCAATAGCCGTGACAGTCGGCACAGAGAAGCAATTGTTTGCAGACGACCATGTGGTCGAGCGAATGACGAACGTTAGCCGTGAATTGGGCACGATTACCAAAGCCAACGGCGGCCAGCCGATCTCGTTCTGGCGCACGAGTTCGGACCGGCGGCGGCGCCACATGCCCGTGTGGCAGTTGTTTCATTCAGTGTATTACGACGCCGAGCGGCACGTCTTCCGCATGTGGTGCCGTGGCCTCCCAGGCGACGACGCGTACCATGCGGACGGAACCCCCAACTGGGACAAAGTCCGCTACGTGTATTGCGAGTCGACCGATGGGCTCAACTTCGACTTGAAATCGGAGCTGCAGGGGCTCTATTCGCGGGGGGACTACAACCTCGTGGTCACCTATGACGAACGCGAGACCGATCCCGAGCACCGCTACCGCATTGGTTACGACGGTGCGCAGCCCGATTTGCCCAACGGCGCCTGTCTCGCCCATTCCTCCGATGGAATTCACTGGAAGCCCTACCACGACGGACGACCGATCACCGGTCGGGCCGCCGATTTTTCGAATCAGATCTTCTGGGACCCCGATGTCCGGCTGTATCGGCTGCTGACGCGCACCGATTACGGTGACGCGGGAGGGGTTAACGAGCGGCGAGGCGTGCGGATGATGACAAATCCCGACGTGAAGCGGGATCCGAGCAATTGGACGGTCGTGCGGAGCTGGCAGTTCGATCGTGAGGGGCCTCTGGAATGGAAGCGGCGGCAGCCTTACATGATGACCGACTGGATCTATCACGGTGTGCACTTCGCTCTGATGAGTGTCTATGAATGGCCAGTCGACTACAGCGAGGGAATGGAGACGGACCAGTTCACCCGGCACGAACGAGACATCAACAACTTCTATATCGCGACTAGCCGCGACGCCGACAGTTGGGATCTGCGCTGGGTCTACGAAGGCAAGCCGTTCGTGCCGCGCGGCGGAGACGGTTCGTGGGACAAAGATCTGTTGTTCCCCAGCTCGCGGGTCGTGACGCTCGACAACAAGCACTGGATCTACTACGGCGGCTGCAACGAGCGTCATGGCACACCCGGCGTTTGCCTGCCGCAACGCGACCCCGGAATCGGGCTAGCATCGCTGCGACTCGACGGATTCATCGGCCTGACCGCGGGTGAAGCCGAGGGAACGGTCGTCACGAAACCGTTTCGGTTGGAGGGACGCGGAGTGCAATTGAATGTCGACGCGCGCCGGGGCGAAGCGAAAGTCGGAGTGCTCGATGCAGACGGCAAACCGATTGCGGGGTACACGCTCGATGAGGCCTGGGGCTATCGCGGCGTTGACGAACTGATGCTGGAACCACGCTGGAAGAACCGGCCTGATCTGGAACCGCTACACGGCCGGGACATTCGGCTGCAATTTCACTTACAGAATGCCAGTCTATACTCTTTCCAAGTGCGTTGAGCCGCACCCCGGCAGTGTAGCCAGCGGCTCAAGAGTGGCGGTGTGTGCGCTTACTCCGTGGCAACATGAGCGGCCGCGAGTTAGCCGAACGTCTACTGCTTGGCTTAAGTGCGACTGGCCACCGATGGAATCGGACGACCATTACGGCGTCGCAATTGCGGCGATCGGCGTCGGAGTGGCTCCCGAAGGATACGCCCGAACGCCAGTGGCTCAAGCGGGACTGGCCAAGATCAAGTCGTACCTCCGAGCAAATCCAGGCGAGCACTTGCATCAACGGGGCATGGTGCTCTGGGCTTCAACCTATTTGCCGGACTTGGAACTGATGACGACTGCGGAGCGCACCAGATGCATTGACCAATTGTTGTCGCTTCAGCATTCAGACGGCGGTTGGTCCGCTGCAACATTAGGAAAATGGAAGCGTGCCGATGATACGCCGCAAGACAGCACGACCAGCGACGGTTACGGTACAGGCTTCGTCATCTATGTCCTGAGGCGCACAGGGTTGGCCGCTTCGGATCCGAGATTGCAAAAAGGCATCGCGTGGCTCAAAGCCAATCAGCGAGCCAGCGGTCGATGGTTCACTCGATCGCTCAATCAAGACGGCCCGCACTATCTCACACACGCGGGCACGGCCTACGCCTGCATGGCGCTCGCCGCGTGCGAGGAGACTTTCAGCAAGTGACGACGCTTCACCGGTTTCTGAGACTCTTAGTCCCGGACCCTTCCGCGCGGCGCACGTGAGAAGCTTGTCGCCACGTCGGACATTTATGACGAGAAGGCCGATGCCAAGTTGCAGATCGGAGCCGCCGTGAAGCGAGCAAAGCGTGATAACAAACGCGTGTTGGTGACCTTCGGCGGTAACTGGTGCGGCTGGTGCTATAAGTTGCATGATGTGTTCGTCAAGAACAACGAGATCGCTCAAATTCTTCGGAGTGACTATGAGCTGGTGATGGTCGATGTGGGTTCGAACCAGGCGCTGCGGGAAAGTTTTGGCAAGGACAATGACAAGCATGGGGTTCCGTTCCTCACAGTGCTCGACGGGGACGGGAAGGTTCTGACCAACCAGAACACCGGTGATCTCGAGAAAGGGGCCGAGCATGATGTGCAAAAGGTCAAGACCTTTTTGACCGCGTGGACTCCCAAGCCCTTGGATGCGGAACAAACTCTCAAAGCGGGTCTGGCGCAGGCGAAATCGGAAAGCAAGCTCGTATTCCTACACATCGGCGCGCCGTCATGCGGCTGGTGCAGGGTATTGGATCGCTTTCTCGAAGAGAAGGAATCGATTCTCGGTCGGGACTATATCGACATCAAAATTGATATTACCCGGATGCAGAATGGCGGCTCGGTAGCGGAGAGTCTTCGCAAGGGGAAGGAAGGGGGCATCCCGTGGTTTGCCGTTCTCGACGCGCAGGGGACGGAAATTGTCAACTCGGATGGGCCGCAGGGGAATATTGGCTATCCCGCCAAACCTCACGAGATCGCTCATTTCATCACGATGTTACAGAAAACCGCTCGCCGCATTACGCCAGATGAGCTGGCCCAAATCCAGAGCGATTTGGATAGTTACGCCAACAAACACAATCTACGGTGAGGCGTGGCTCCATCCGCCAACGATTACGGCGCTCGGCCACTCCAGGCCTCTTCCGCCTAGCGGGCGGGTTTCAAAAGACCCCAGTATCGCGATTGCCTAAACGCAGCAGGACGGTCTCTTCGCCAATCGGACCATCCAGCCAATCGTGTTGCTGTGCGGGTCGGCAGCGACACTCGCGCGCGAGGATGATCGTTGCGCTCTTGTTCGACACAGCCATTGTTTGGCACCTGATTTGTGGTATATTAGGGGCGTTGGTGAAGTTAGGTGCTTGGCATCGCGACTTTAACTAACGATTGGATATGTCGGACGACTAGATAAAGAGCAGCTCGGGAATGCCGGGAGGGTCGTTAATCAGTAAGCCGACGTGCCGAAACGCCTACGGGCAGCCCGGCACGTCGGCTTTTTTTGTTTCTTGCTGCTGGCGTGACTTCAGAGATTCCGACCAACACTCAACGCGGAGATGCACCATGTTTTCCCCAAGATTCGCCGCACCGTTTGGAAATTCCTGGTCCCGCAAGCGCACCCGCCGGGCGCCGGTCACGAAACGCTTCACCCGGCCGCTGGCGTTCCTTACCCTGGAGGATCGCCGGATGCTCGCAGTTGTTTTGGGCACGGCGGAGAGTTTCGCGGTTCTGGGTGCCTCGACGGTGACCAATACCGGCCCGACCGTCATCACCGGGGATCTGGGTGTCAGCCCCGGTGCCGCGGTCACTGGCTTTCCTCCAGGGATTGTCGTGCCACCGGCAACGATACACGCTGCCGATGCGGTGGCGGCTCAGGCTCAGAGTGATGTCACCGTCGCGTACAACGATCTCGCGGGCCGAGCGTCCAACTTCAACCAGACTGGAATAGACCTGGGTGGACTCACGCTCGTACCGGGTGTCTATACTTTTGCATCGTCGGCCCAGTTGACGGGAACACTGACTCTCGACGCTCAGGGCGACCCCGATGCGGAGTTCATTTTCCAGATGGGGAGCACGATCACGACCGCAAGCAACTCGTCCGTTGACGTGATTAATGGCGGTGACGAGTGCAACGTGTACTGGCAGGTCGGCAGCTCCGCGACTCTCGGTACAACCACTGCGTTCGTAGGAAATATTCTCGCGCTCACGAGCATCACCCTCAACACCGGCGCAGACATTCAGAACGGCAGAGCTTTGGCGCGAAATG
>CAZFLF010000423.1:0-6115 GCA_964519825.1 uncultured Pirellulaceae bacterium
GGACGTTTCGCCGACATCCGATGTGTTGTTGTTCAATCCGGCGCAGCCGGTGGCTCCGAGCGGAATTCGCTTTCTTTCGTCCACGATCAGTGTGGTGGGGGACAGTTTCCAAATCGTCGATGTGGCCGCATCCCGGCGCGGTGGCAAGGTAACAATCGTCGGGAACGGTCGAGCGGTACGTTATGAACCGCCGGCGAATTACTTTGGTCCAGATGAATTCACGTATTCGCTTGGTCCGGGCGCCGATACCGTCGTGCACGTCAATGTTACACCGGCCAACGACGCGCCAAGCGCTTTGTCCGACCATTACGTCGCGGGACACCAGCAACCGCTGCGCGTGACGGCGGCGAACGGAGTGTTGGTCAATGACGCGGATGTGGATCGGAACGTGCTGCGAGCGCAGCTGGTTTCCTCGACCCAGCATGGCCAGTTGCAACTCAACGACGATGGTTCGTTCACCTACACGCCGAATGGCGACTTTTTCGGGACGGACAAATTTGTCTATCGATCATTCGATGGCAGCCTGTCGTCGGGCGAAACTAAGGTGGACATCGAAGTCGCGCCGCCGTCAGTCAGAATTCGCCTGGCGGCCACAGGAACGCTGGGACAGCCCGTCACCGAAATCCAGGCAGGTGAGCCGCTGGTCTTGCATGCGTTCGTTCAGGACATGCGCGAAGCGACGCGCGCGGATCGAGGCGTTGGGGCGGCCTACTTAGATGTCACGTTCGATCCCGCAATGGCGCAGCCTCAAACCGACCCCACCAATTCGCTCGGCTTTTATATCGTGTTTGGCGCGAAGTATCAGAACGTCCGTACCGGAGATGTTCGCACGCCGGGTTTGGTGAACGACGTAGGTGCCTTGCAGACCTCTTTCACGCCAACCGGACTCGACGAGTTGGAAGTTTTTTCGCTGTCGTTTCAGTCGCTCGGCCCACACGTCGCGGACGATGCCTATCGTGTGAGCAAGCACAGCAACGTCAACGTTTTTGACGTGCTGGCAAACGAAAATGGACGGACTTTCCCCTTGGAATTTCGCTCGCGCGAATCGGGCAACAGTCCCCATGGCGACATCGTGCTGTATGAGCCGGCTCAGGACATTCACGGCGAGGACATTTCGTTTGGCGGGACCGTCGTCAACGTACGCAACAGTTCCCAGTTGGTACTCGAAGGCATCAGCGGAACGAGCGCGGGAGGCGCAGTCAGCATTGACCCACTGGGGCGTGGCGTGCGATACACGCCGCCGTCTGATTTTCTCGGCACCGATTCCTTCACGTATACCATTCGCGACGAAAATGGACAGCGCCGTACGGGCGCCGTCACGGTCGAAGTTGTCGACAGCTGGGCGAATGAACACGTGCGGCTGGATACCAACAGCGATTCGTTCATAACGACGAACGACGTCTTGCAGGTCATCAATGACTTGAATCTTCGCGGCGGTCGTAAGTTATCGGAGGGGCACTTCGGCGGTACTTTCTTCGATGTGAATCGTGACGGACATGCCACCTCCATCGACGCGCTGATTCTGATTAACTTCCTATCCGAAACTCTCAATGGCGTCGCAGAGGGAGAGGGAATCACGGCAGCCCCGTCCAACTTCGAATGGGACTCGAGCCCGGCTGCCGATGACGACAACGATGGTCTGGTCGTCTTAATCGCGCGAGATCGACTGGAAAGCGATTTGTCGGGTGGTCTCGGACGACCGGTGTGGATGCAAGCTCCGCCCACCGCTCAACGGCAACCGGCAGCAGCCGAATGTGCTTTCTCGCCGACGGCTACCGCGCCTGACCCAACTCGAACGCCCCGCTCCCGACGAGTCGATCAGCCCCCTAATTGCGGGTCGATGCAGTCTGCCGATCCAGCGCTCCTGGATGCGATCTTCGGCGAAGAGGAGCCGCAATTGCTCGCCGCTACTCGCTGACTCTCAGCTCGCATTGTTTAACCGCAAGCCGCAGGCGAGCGCGTTCCCAGTGTGGTGCGCCGCTCCGCGTCGCAATTCACGCCAGCCACACCACTGTAGCCGCCAAATGCGCGCTCGCCTGCGGCTTGCGGTTAAACGATTCGATTTCGCATCAAAAAATGACTCCCGACCCCTCGTGGGTGTTCGGGTGCACAACCGGGTTGGGATTTGGTGCCGGTTGTTTCTATAATGCCATTCACGGGGAACAACGTTTGGGACAGAGAGCGAGGTGTGAGATGAAATCGCAGCGATCCTTGCGAGTGTTGGTTAGCGCTTCGTGCTGCTGGTGTGTTGCGGCATTGGCCTGGTCGGCGCCGACCCCGGCTCAAAAGAGGCAAGTCGACGAAGTAACGAAGCAGTTACAAAAGGCCGGTCAACTTTTCGGGGACAAAAAACTAAAAGAGGCCGCGGACGAAATCAAAAGTCTGCAACGCGTATTCAACAAGCTGGCAGAGTCCACCGACCCGGAACTCGTGCAACAACTCGAGCCGCTTTACAGCCGTCTCGTGAAAGCGCACGTCAAGCTAGAATTGGAGGGCTTCGAGTTTCCGCCCCTCAAGAAGCCGGCGGCTGGATCATCCACATCCGCGACTCCGACTCTGGGCGGAGTAAGTTTCGTCAAACAAGTCGCACCGCTATTGGTTACCAAATGCGGCCGGTGTCACGTGGACAATGCCCGGGGCAATTTCAGCATGGCTACCTTTGATCAGCTCAAGAAAGGGTCGGAAGCCGGCGTCGTGATCTTTCCTGGTGACGATGCAGGCAGCGTGCTGATCGACAAGATCTCAAGTGGCGAGATGCCTCCCAGCGGCAACAAGGTCAGCGCTGAAGAACAAATGCTGCTGCGGCAATGGATCAAAGAGGGGGCCAAATTCGACGGAACGAACCCGCAATTAGGCTTGCGAATCCTCGCGCCCGGGGCCGTGCCCGCCGAACCGCAAGCCGTCGCCGTCGTGGCGGCCACCGGCAGCGAAACCGTCAGTTTCGCGAAGGACATCGCGCCCGTGCTGGCCGCCAACTGCAATGGTTGCCACGTCGATGCACAACAGGTGCGTGGCAACCTCAACATGACCAACTTCACCGGCATGTTGCGTGGCGGTGATAGCGGACCGCCCGTTCAACCAGGGAATGCCGCCGAGAGTCTGATTGTCAAACGCATCAAGGGGGAAGGGGGCGAGCCGCGCATGCCGATGCGCCGACCGCAGTTGTCCGATGAGGTTATTGCCAAATTTGAAAAATGGATCGCGGAAGGGGCGAAGTACGATGGCGGCGACCCCGGCCTCAACGTCGGTCAAGTCGCCGCACTGGCCAAGGCACAATCGTCGTCGCATGCGGAACTGACCGCGGAGCGAGTGCGGCTCGCCGAACAAAATTGGCGGTTGGTAATGCCCAATATTCCCTTCACGAAAGTCGAGACCGAGAACTTCCTGATCATGGGCAACGTCGGTGAAGAAACGTTAAAGGGTCTGGGAAAGAAGGTGGAAGCGGTGCAGCCGCGGATCGCCACGATTTTCAACATTCCGTCCGGCCAACCCATGGTCAAAGGCCGCATGACGATCTTCATGTTCAACCGGCGCTACGACTACGGCGAGTTCGGCCAAATGGTCGAGAAGCGGTTGTTGCCTCAGGAATGGAAAGGGCACTGGCGATTCACGACCCTCGATGCTTATGGCGCACTGGTCCCGCCCAAGGGGGATGATTATTCATTCGACGCCCTGGTCGGGCAACAAATCGCCGGGACCTACGTCGCCAGTCTTGGTAAAGGCCCTCCACGTTGGTTTGCCGAAGGCTCGGCCCGCGTCGTCGCCTCACGGATCGCCCCCAAGGATCCGCGTGTGTTCGATTGGGAGAACGAACTTTCGGGTGCGCTTGGTTCCATGACCAAGGCCGACGATTTCCTCACGGGGAAGCTGCCGCCGGAGCAGTCGGACGTGGTGTCGTACAGCTTCGTGCGGTTCTTGATGAAGAGTGCTGGATCCTACCAGTCGCTGCTGACGGCGATGCGCGGCGGCCAGACATTCGACAAAGCGTTCGTCGAAGTCTTCAAAGGTACCCCGGCGCAAGCTGCCGAAGTTTGGGCGACCGCCGCCGTCAAGTCCGCCAAACGGAAGAAATAGCTGCTCCCTTGAACGCCGTGCCCATCGCGCCGATACTCGCCGCATGCTGCTGATTGACGCCAGCAATGCCGAGGAGTATTTGCGCCGGACCGGACGTATCGGACCGGAGGAGGAGGTGATCGTCCGTGAATTGGCGGGGGGCGTGTCCAATATCGTTCTGCTTCTTTCTCGCTCAACCAGCGAACCCCGGTTTGTGCTGAAGCAGGTTCGCGAGCAACTGCGAGTTCCCGATCCCTGGTTCTGCAGCATCGAACGCATTTGGCGCGAAGTCGACGTACTTCAGGTGTGCCATCGGGCGCTCGACGAAACGCCGGCAATCAGGCTCCATCCGGGCGAGCCGACGATCGCCGTTCCGCGGGTTCTGTTCTCCGACCGCGAAAATTATCTGTTTGCGATGAGTGCCGCGCCGGATCACGAGGTTTGGAAGGCACAATTGCTGAGGGGCGAAACTTGTTTGGCAACGGCCGCCGCGTGTGGACGGCTACTCGGGACAATCCACGCGGCCACCTGGCAACAGCGGGACTTGGCGAAGCAGCTCGGAGACACGAGTTTTTTTGACGCCCTGCGGCTCGATCCTTATTACCGCCATGTTGCCCGAGCACACGCCGATCTCGCATCCGCACTGCAGCATCTGGTGGCTTCCTTGGCGGAGCATCCGCGTTGTCTCGTGCACGGCGACTTCAGCCCCAAGAATATTCTGGTCCATCCGGGCGGGCTGACGCTGGTCGACTTCGAGGTTGGACACTTTGGCGATCCCGCATTCGACCTGGGCTTCTTTCTGTCGCATGTCGTTTTGAAGGCCATTCGCGCGCGTGACGGATGGTGGGATTTTTGGCGTCTGACGTTTACCTTTTGGAACCAATACATGCGGAGCCTGATGCCGGTCTGCGGCGCAAGTGAATACGCGGCGCTCGTTGGTCGCGGGATCGAGAATCTTGCCGGTTGTTTGTTGGCTCGAGTGGACGGCAAGAGCCGAGTGGATTACCTGGATTCGTTCGCGCAAGAGACCGTACGAGGATTCGCGCGAGACTTACTGTTCCGATTGCCGGCGACCTGGCCCGAAGTCGCCGCCCGATACGTCAACGTTGTTCGGAAGTCAAAGCACTGACGCGAAGAAGCCGGCACGCAATAACATGGCAGTATTCGGGAGGGCGAGGCTCCTGCCGAGCCGTGTCCCGGCGCGCGGCTCAGCAGGAGCTTCGCCCTCCCAGAAATCAAGGAGCTTTCTCGTGTCGACAATCTACGCACTGCACGCCCGCGAGGTTCTCGACAGTCGCGGCAAACCGACGATCGAAGTCGAAATTCGCAATTCGGACGGCAGTCTGGGTCGGGCGATCGTGCCATCGGGAGCCAGCACGGGATCGGCCGAAGCCTGGGAACTTCGCGACGGAGATGCTGCTCGGTATGACGGCGAAGGAGTCACCAAAGCGGTGGCGATTATTCGTGAAGTTCTCGAACCTGCCCTGATCGGCCTTGATGCGGCGGATCAATCGGCGGTCGATTCGCGGCTGCTCGCCCTCGACCCGTCACCGCAAAAGACCAAGCTCGGTGGAAACTCGTTGTTGGCGGTATCGCTCGCCACCGCCCACGCCGGGGCGGCTGCGCAGCGGAAGCCGCTGTTTCGGCATATCCATCAGCTGTACGTTGATTCGGCCAAGTCATTCCCTCCGACGACGTGCGTCGCCGAACGTCCACGTATGCCGTTGCCAATGACCAATATGATTTCTGGCGGCTTGCATGCCGGCGGCAACCTCGATTTTCAGGACGTCTTGGTGATGCCGGTCGGCGCACCAGACTATTCGACGGGTCTGGAGTGGATTGTCCGCGTTTATCGCCGACTCGGTGTATTGCTGCAAAGAAGTGGCTACGAGGGACGCTTAGTCGGCGACGAAGGAGGTTTTGGCCCACGACTGGGAAGTAATCGCGAAGCAGTCGCATTTGTTGTCCGGGCGATTGAGGAGGCGAGTTTGCGTCCCGGCACCGACATGGCGATCGCGCTCGATGTCGCCGCCTCGCACTTCTTCCACGACGGGGTCTATCG
>CAZFLF010000424.1:0-6098 GCA_964519825.1 uncultured Pirellulaceae bacterium
GCCTCCTTGCCCCGCAGCCCTGCTTGGTCCCTGATCTCGCTGCTGTTCAATCGCTTGCGGTTGTTCCTCCGCGGAACGCGATTTCGCGAACGCCGTGCAGAGAACGTCCAGTCGGAGGAACTCAATCGCATCGACATGATTTGGACGGCGTCCGCCGGCCTGAGCATGTTCGATGTCGTCGCCGGGGCAGATTTTCAGACTCGTGGCTGTTTGTTGGCGCTGCGGGCGGGGGAACCGTTCCGACTGGCACGCGCCCTGGCTTGGGAAGCGGCACACATTTCCAATGTCGGCGGCTCGACTTGGAAACGCACCCAACGGCTGCTCGATGAAGCCCGGCATCTGGCAGAAGGGATCCAAGAACCGTACGCCTTGGGGTGGGTGACTCTATGCGAGGGTCTCGCGAACTTCACCAACGGCCGCTGGCAGGTGGCGCAAGTCAAGATGGAGCAGGCCGAACGGACGCTGCGCGACGAATGTACTGGAGTCGCCTGGGAGCTGGGGACGGCGAATACTTTTAATCTGTGGTCCCTCTTGTACCGAGGTGAACTGGCGGAAATGACGACGAAAGCCACACGGCTCGTCGCCGAAGCACGTGAGCGCGGTGATCAATACGCCGCAACGACTCACAGCGCATTTTCTCTTCCCATGGGGCAGCTCGCCGGAGGTAACCCCGAACTTGCTCGGCAAACCATCGACGAAGCCCTGGGGCAATGGTCACGAGTTGGATTCCACGTCCAGCATATCATCGGCTTAATGTGCCACACGTATGTTGACTTGTATTGCGGATGTGGCGAAGAGGCCTGGCGTCGAATTAACGAGCAGTGGCCCCAGGTCGTTCGCTCGCAACTAATTCGAGTGCAAGTATTGCGATGTTTCCTGGTGCATCTTCGAGCTCGTAGTGCCTTAGCGGCGGCCCACATGAGCCGCTCGCCCGCGCCGCTGTGGCGCGCAGCGCGACGGGACGCAAGCCGCCTGCTTCGTGAAAAAATGCCGTATTGCATCCCACACGCGCACCATCTGCTGGCCGCCCTTGCCGCCCAGCAAGGAAACAAAGAGCAGGCGATTGCTTTGTTGGAGGAGACGGTGCAAGGGTACGCCGCGGTGGGCATGAGTTTGTTTGCCGCCGGCACGCGACACCGACTGGGAGAACTGATCGGCGGCGACAATGGACGCCAACTGATCAACGAGGCCGACGCATTTTTTGTTAGTCAGGGAGTGAACGACGTGGACCGGATGGTCGACGCAATCGCCGCGCGCATGAGGTGACTCAATCGCGGTTTCCACTGGAAGGCTAGTACTGCGGCCCGGTCCGCTGGGCAGGCGCTACGCGCGCCAGACTTCGACGCCCTTGTCAACCACGAAGCTGAATTGCATCCGCCAGGCGGCTTCGATGGCAATTTCGTTTGCCGTCCAACCAAATTCCGTAAGCAACGGCTGACTCGACAGTTTCTCCACACGCAACCGCAGCGATTCGTGCAAGATTTCCGCACCCGTGAAACCGGTCACACGCGCCGGCGACTGTGTAATCGCCTGATAGCTGGCAAATCGCCCGTTCGCGACGTCTCGGAATTGCTTCAGCGTGACGAGGGGGAGTGTACCAAACGGCAGAATATCTTGGACTAAGAATGACGCCTGCTTCTCCTTGATCTGAATTCTCATTTCTTCGCCGAAGAGCATTTTCAAGATCATATTCCAGGCTTCCCGACCGTCTCGGATCGGCCAATCGCGATCGGGCTGAGGAGCGACCTGCATGGCGGGCCCGTTCCCGATTGGTGACGCCGTGGAAAGCATGTGGGCAAAGACCGGAGAAACAGGGCTGCCGGAAAGAACCGACAAGACACGCTGTTGTGGGACTTCTAGCCCTAACCCGACCGACTGCACAGCATACGTCAACACTTCAAACAGCGTAGTGGAATTGAGCGGAATCGGTGTCACCAACGAAGGGATCTTGTGGAGTCCATACACTTCGCGCCCACCGAGTATTCCCCACGGGTGGTCCACGAAGAGGTACGGTGGAAACAGCGCCATGCCAATGGGTATCGGGCCGCGAAAAGCCACGACCGGTATGAAGAGCGAAACATCCGCTTCACGAATGTAACCGTAGTCGTACTCGCTCGGAGTTTCCGGCTGCGCTTGGTCGACGTCGAGCCGCGCGACGACAATTCGATTGACTGCCGGCCAGTATTCGACGTTTTGATGACTGGGATCGTTCAAGTGTTTGTCGCACAGGGCCTTTAACTTTTGGTAATTGGCGGGAACGACGAACCCATGCATCATTGAGCCCGTGAAGGCATAGGGTTGCGGAAAGACCTGCTCGCCGCCACGCTCGACATAGGCTGGGCTGACCACCGGATGGAATGGGGGTGGAGTCGGCACCTTTTGACCGTGGAGACAACGCCACATGCAGCGGAAAAAATCGAATACCGGCAGTAACCACGCGCCGATCGCCGCCAGGCAGCCAGTCCCGAATTGGCCGCAAAAGTCAGACTCGCCGGAGATTTTCTGCGGATGGCCGCTGATCGCTCGGGCTGCCTGCATGCCTCCGACCGTCGCGCCTTCGATACACCCTGCATCAATGCCGGTCTTGATCCAATCCCCGGCCAGCGCGACATTGGCGAAGCCCGACTCGCCAGCCTTCAGTCGGTACTGGGTCGTGCCCGTCAAAGCTTGCACATAGCGATCCGACGGGTTGACGTTGGCGCACCAAAACTGAGCGTCGAAACGATCTTGTCCCACGGCCGGCATCGGGCGAAGGTCGGTCAAATAGTCCCAGCGAAATTCTCCGTCATTGGGTTGGTAAGCGTTGGGCCAAATAGGTCGCATGCCATCCGAGCCATTGAGAAATTGGTCGCGACTCCAATCTTTGACCCGCTGATGTTCGCCGGTCTCGTACTGAGGATTCGGCTGCGGGTCCGGAAGCGGGCCCTGGTCCGCCAAAGGCTTGCAAAAGTACGCGATATTCTGCACGGTTCCTGCCGGATGGCTTTCACGCGGACTCAAGTGGGTGAAGTCGGCATAGCTGTCGCGATAGGAGTCGAGAATCGCTGGCTCGGAGCTGCTCCAGCCCAACTGCTGGGCGTCCTTATTCAGCCACAACTGGAATGACTGCGTCGCCACTGTGCCGACTTGTTGCACCATCGTGGCAAAAGCCGGATTGGCATCCATCAGCTCACGGCAATGCAGCGACAGTGCGCCGAGCGGAATGGCTAGGACGACCTTGTCGAAATCAGTTCCCAGCTCCAAATCGAACTCGCGATGGCCCGGCCAAGGCGAAAAGGCCGATTCGAGCGGCTCGAGGCCGGGGTGGTCGAGCTTGAGTTGTTGGATTGCCGCGGCGTGGACGCTGTCAATCTGACCCTGGTACAACGGAGTCGCCGGCCAACTCGGCACGCCTTTAATATCGATCAACGGGTTATAAGATGGCACTGTCAGGCGCACCTGTTCCGTCACGTGGATGCGAGCGACGTTCGCCTTGGCCGCATCGAGGTGCAGCGATTGGATACGATGGAAGAAGCGGAACTGGACGCCGCGATCCTTCAGCGTCAGATATAGCGGGGTGAAGACAATGTCTCCCATGCCGGCTTGCATTTCGTAAATGAATCCGCCGCGATACGTTCCCACCCATCGCAGCAGAAACCGCGCGGCCGTTCCGGCGGCAAAATCTGGCTGCGCATCATCGCCACCGCGGTAGCCGAACACGATCTCGTACGTGTTCCGAACCGGCGCGGAGTCAATCGACTCCGGCTCGGCGCCGTGCTTCGCCAGCCACGCGCGGAAATCCATGTCGTCCACGACAGCTAGTGAATCGTGGCCTGGGATTAAGACGTCTACCAGGATGCCACGCAGTAAAGTCGTCGCCAGGTCGATGAGAATCCATCGGCGGCGCTGCACTTCCGATTGCACGATGCGAGCTTGATTCCCGGCCAAGTAGCCGTCGCGAAAACCGGTAAGGTGACGATCCAACGCATCGTACTCCGTCCTGGCAGCTGGTCGCCGCTTCACAGCCTTTTTCTCCAGGCTCTCGGATATCGCTCGAGCGCGATCCAAGTGCGTCAGCGGTGAAACTACGTCCGAAAGCGGCACGTCGTTTGGCGTTTCCTGTCGGACCCCTTCCAGTAACTCGACGGCTCGCGCCATCAGCTGTTCCAGGCTGATGCACTGCTCGGCTTCACCCGGCCAACCCGCCATCGAGGGCATTTGAATCTTCCACGGGTCCCAGCCCGTGTTCTTCGGTTCCATGAGCGTGATGAGATGACGCTCTTTGAACGCATCCTGCCACGAGCGAAAAGGGGAATACGGCATCAGGGCGTGGCTATAGCAGTGGTCATAACAGTCCTGCATGAGCAGGAACGCGTTTTGGTAGTTGCCAAGCCAGATATGCAACCCGTGCTCCTCGATACGGTCATGGCCGCCCGGCTCGATATTGCGGCCACTCGCACCTTTCCCACCCAATCGCCATCCCATTTGGTGGACCGTGACTTCATAGCGGGCTCGCATCCAGGCTGTCTTCGAAAGCTCATAGGCCGCCACCAAACCACCGATCCCGCCGCCTAGTACACATACCTTGGTTTTGCTACCAAACATGCGCTGGTCCTCATGCAGGGATCGCGGTGATACCGTGCCCGAAAGAAACGGGCGTTGACGAGGCACATTGGACTACAGATTCGCCTCGGCCGCCACTCGCGGTGCGCAATCGCACTTTTGGAGTGCTGCGACTTGTCACAGCTTGTTTGACCAGACTCTCTCGGTCGTCAGAAAAACAAATGGATCGCCACCGTCAGCGCATCGGTGACTTGATCGACTCCCACCGACGCGCCGGGAATGGGGCCAATCGGCGTCTGGAAGGGACCTTGAATGGAATTTTCAAAGGCATGGAGATAACACGCCGAAAGTGCCAGCGCATCCGTCAGGTGTCGTGTCGCTCCCACGAAAGCCGCGTGCTGGTAAATGGGTGACGAAGCAATATTGAAGAAGGTCACCGCGTCGGGAATCGGATTCTCGTTGTACAGATAACCAGCCCGAAACGACGTGCAGGGATTGAACTGATATTGGATACCGCTCGACACCGACATCACGCTCTCCCAACCGAGCCCAGTCACCGAACCGTTGGGGGCAAAAGCCGCATTGTGGCCGAAACCCTGTGTGTCCGCATAATTGATGTAGCGAATGTCGGTCGCCCACAAGAATTGGTCACTCGGCCGATAGCCGATGCCACCCGATAGGATCATTGGATAGTCGATATCCAGTTCGAGCTGTCGCGGGTTGCCAATTTCGTCAGTCGAATTGAATTGGAATGTCTCGAACCATTGGGGGCTCTTGAATGAGACGCCATAGCTCCATGGCCCCTCTGTCTCGTAGTACAGGCCGATTTGAAATCCGACCGCCCAGTGGAAACGAGCGTGGGTCGCTGATGGGTACGTGGCTGAAGCATTTCCGTCTGCGTCGTCAGGTGGGGCGAAGAAGGCGGGATCCACGCCCAGATCGGCCATCGTAAAGGTGGGCGCAAAACCAATTGCCAAGTGGTCCGTGATCCACGTGGCTGCGGTTGGCGCAAACTGGATCAGGGCTAGTTCCGAGTATACCGCTCCGACGCCAGCTCCCGCCGGCGGCGGTGGCGAAAAGATGGGGTTGGCTGGGTTTGCGGGAAAATTGGCGCCAAAACCGCCGATCGTGTACACGCCGAATCCCCACGTATACCTTGAATCATCAGGATGGTAGACGATCGCCGACGACGGGAGCACCGCCACACCTGAATCGCTGTCGTCCGCCCCCGCGCCGAAACCTGGGACGGTTGAAGACACCTCGGTGCGAGGATGCAGGAACTCGGCCCCGAACATCATTTCCGACCGGCCGAGTGCGGCGATCCCAGCTGGATTCCAATGCATCGCGCCCGCTGCGTCGATCGGTGCCCCTACCGTCGCGCCGGCCATCGAACGGTTCACCGGACCCACGCCCGGCAACACGACGCCCTGAGCGCGTGCTACTAGGCCCCAAACGACCACGATGCCTACCGCCACGATGAATTGCCGCAGCATTTGTGTTTTGAGCATCTCATCCTCGATGCAATCTGCCCCTCAATGGGTTGAGGGCGCGTCCTG
>CAZFLF010000425.1:0-6093 GCA_964519825.1 uncultured Pirellulaceae bacterium
GAAACTAGGCCACTGATAACTTCCGACATTCCTGCGACGCAATTCGGTCGACAGCATGAAGTTTCGTCGGCCGAGGCGCGACCGCAGTCGGATGTCGCCACGGGGGATTAGCTCAGTTGGGAGAGCGCTTGAATGGCATTCAAGAGGTCAGGGGTTCAAGTCCCCTATCCTCCACTTTCTTTCGAATCAACCGACGACTTTTCACGAGGTGAACACCTGGGAGATCGCTTGGCCCGGATTTTCGATGCACGAAGAAGTGTGTCGAATTGCGTTTACCGGTCAGCAGTGTGCGTCACGGTTCGAGTGCTCATCTTGCTCGGACTTCCATTCTGCGGACTGACCATCGTGTCGGACAGCTCCCAGGCAGCGGAACCTGACGGTGCCCAACAAGTCGCGTCGCAGCTTGACGACCTCAACCAGGCAAGCAAGTCCAATCGCAATCTGTCTGATCAGCGCATCTCGCAGGGACGAATCATCGTTAAGTACGATATCTCTGGCGCGGAAGAGGACGGCAAGATTTCCGTTCAGCACATAGGTGGTCGCGATGTAATTGGCACCGTAGAAGCCTACGGGCTGAAGTTCATCCCGCTCAAGATCGGCGGCAAGCTCGATATTAAGAATCTCATCGCCGGTGACTACCAGGTTGGTCGCCACCGACAGGTTGAAATTGATCCGAGTCGCATCAGTCGGGGACTATTGCTCGATCGTCAGCCATTCAAGCTCGGGGCCCAGGAAACGAAGTCGATCGAGTTTGTGCGGCCGAACGGCAAGGCCGTTTCCGGTCGCGTGGTGAACATGAAAGACGTCGGCAGGGGCAAGGTGGTTTTTTACGCCTGCTCCAACAACGCCAGAGACGCCGAATCGCTTTCCAATCTGGAAGTCACCGTCTTTGACGCCCGCAATTGTGACGCAGATGGCGCGTTTCGCACCGAACCGCTTTCTCCCGGCAAGTACGTGATCTTGGTAGAAGCGTATCAGCCGTTGACGCCGGAACAGCTGCGACAATCCGGCGGAATAAGGCCGCGGTTCGTGGGGGCAGTGCACATTACCGTGCCGGAAACCGGCGAACCGCCTGCGGTCGAAGTGACGCTCAAGGAAAAATAAAGCCCGCGGCGCCGAATAGTAGACGGTCCTCTTGTTTCCCTTTCAGTCGATCGTCGCCAACCTGGTACGCGCAACAAAAACGCAATACAGCACTGTACGCGTCACTCTGGCGAACCAACGCAGACGTCATCTCCACCAGCCCCTCAGATTGCATTTTCGCCGTCCTCAAATTGGCAATCGCCTCGCGGCTCTGCACTGGCTGAAAGTTCGACGACGAATCAAACATGCCTCCAACTCGTCACAGTCGAACTTTCGCCAGTGCCACACATTGGGAGAGGGTCGCACGTGCCACCCGCCGCCCGCACCACGACTCTTGGACCCATCGCCTAAAGGCTAAAAATCGAGGCGGCGAGCACCTTTTATCAATCCGCTCAGGGTAGACTTTAAGACTGAACTCCCCGGGACTCCGGACGGAGCGATTGGCTTGCATCGCAATCTGAATGAGGCAGTCCAAGTGGGTAAGAAGCTTTCACGTAATGCGCCGTGTCCGTGTGGCAGCGGAAAAGAATACAAGCACTGTTGCATTCACAAGGACTTCGATTGGCTCGAAATGGAGGACGGCAACATCGGGCGAAGCATTCAAGTATCGGAAGAGGTCACGGATGCCTTCGAGGTGCTGAGGCAGGCGCAGATCGCTCGGTACGGACGCGAACCGGAACGGGTCTTCGAGGGAGCGCCTCCACTGGAACACCTCGAACATTGGACCGTTGAAGCTATGAAAAAGGCAGGCGTTGATCCCGCATTGATCTACGCCTACGAGGCGACGAACGGGTTGCTTCTCAACGACAGAAACGAAAACAAAGTTCCCGATATCGACATCGCCGTGTGGGAAACGGCGATCAACGAGCACGAAGCGAAAACTGGCCAAAAAGCCACGCGACGACGCCTGACCGACGAGGACTTCGCGGCCATTATGAAGAATGGCCCTCAAGATCGTCGCAATACGAAGTTCGTTGACAGATTGCCATTTCCGCCGCCGTTTGCGAGAGAAGAATGGAGTGGGTGGGACATGGCGGACGTCGTCGAAGACGCCGAATGCTTAGGATACCTTGAGCGATGTTTGGCCGAGATCAACAGGAGTGGTCGAGCCCAGACTTATTTGAACATGTTCCGTATGATGGCTCATCTTGGAGGTCCATCAGATGAAGCGACAGATTACGAAACGGCGTTGAAAGAATCGCTTGAACGCGAATTTTCTGTCGATAAATTGAGCCACGCTCTTGAGTCGCTTTACCTGACGTGCAAACCCAAGAGCGCCATGCCATGTGCCGCGGCAGCGTTCGAGGTTCTCGGTTTTATTGGCGACTTCATGAATAACTATGCTGAGCAATCTGGAATTGCGGACGAACTGTCAGAAGTGTTGGAGAGGATCAACGCAACGGCGCTGCTTGCATTCATTGCCGCGGTCAATGCGGAACTTGGCATTCAGCCGGATATTTGGAAGGCATGAGCGCAGTGGCCGCATACATTGGCCGTCACCGATTGTTCTTCATTTGCTTTTCCGCGTATTCAGTTTGTTGGTATTGCCCGGCTCCATTCCCCCGGTGATTTCACTACCTTAGTGGGTGAACGTCAATTGGACTGCCTTCTCCGCAGGATTCGAGTAAAATCAAACGCGTTCCGCTCCGACACCGCGTTCCCCTCCTCGAACTTTTCGCTTGCCAAAGGCATGCGGTACGACGCAATCTGGGGCACCAAACTACTTTTCACACTGGAATGGAGTCCAGAATAATGGGTCTCAAGGATGTAGCCAGGAATGGCAGGATGACAAACGTAGATCGGCTGCTAGTACTTTTCCGGGCATTCCGTGAACGGGACGAAGACGCATTCTACCGCGCCGCGGACTCGATCATTTCCGATGAATTGGCAGCCAACCATCACTCTCAAGCACGCGAACTTCAAAAAGCGCTGTTGATCAACGGCGAGGAGCGGCCGCTTCGACGCCCGATCAACGGATTAGCCGTGTTACCGAAAGACCGCCGATACGGAGAGCCGTTGGTTACGCTTACTTCCCCTCAACTTGATTCACATCAGGTGATTCTGCCCAACGATACCAAGCAACAAATTGAAAGAGTCACCCAAGAATATTCGCAGCGATTTAAACTTGCGAAGCACGGCTTGGTCCCAAAATGCAAACTACTTTTTTGGGGACCGCCGGGATGCGGCAAGACGTTAACGGCAAATTGGATCGCCAGCGAATTACATTTGCCCCTTGGAGTAGTGCGTCTGAACGCGCTGATTACGAGTTACTTAGGCGAAACGGCGTCGCACATTCAGCGCATCTTTGACATGGCGCAGTCAACGCCGATGGTACTTTTGCTCGATGAGGCGGACGCAATTGGCAAGGACCGCGACGACAGGAATGACGTCGGAGAACTCAAACGCGTAGTAAACAGCTTGTTACAAGCGATGGATACCTTCCGCTCGGCGGAAAGTGTCCTTATTGCGGCCAGCAATCACCAATACCTCTTAGATGCGGCACTCTGGCGCAGATTCGATGATGTCGTATTCTTTCCATTGCCAACTTACGACCAGAACAAATTGTTCCTATCCAAGCTCTTGAACGGAGTTACCGTTACTGGCAGCCTCGACTCGGCGGCACGTGCGGCGGCATCTCTTTCCTTCGCACAGGTAGAACGTAGTGTGGTCGAGATGTTGAAGACAATGATTCTCGACGACCGCATAGAACTTCGCTCAGCTGAATTGGCCGAAACGTTCAAGAAGTACAAAGTCTTGATCCGCGACGCCCGTAGGCGCGGCGTTACTAAAGCGAGAAAAGATGAATGAAGGCTTCCCTCCATTGCCGCTGCTTCCCCCGGAAACCCGCCCGCGCCGTATGGAACAGGGCCGTACTGCGCCGTTACCGCCTGAGAAGCTCGCACGCCGTGCTGAGATCGCACAAGTGTTAAAGGTCAAAATCAACGAGCTTTCCAACCACCTACGCGGGCTTGACGATGATGAACGCAAAGCCATCTTTTACAAACTGGAGCATGAGATTACGGCGAATCCAGTAAATCTGTCAGGTACAGACCTCAAGCCGATAGCTCAACCTAGCCCGGAAATCATTTACGCCGTACCTAAGAAGGAAAACCTTAATAGCCTTGTCAAGAAAGTTAACGAATTTGCTACCGGGCCGATTACCAAACAGCACATTCCTAACGAGTGGCTGGCATATCTTAAAAACATCGAAGAGGCTGATCCAAAGGACCGCCTTTCGGATGATTTGCGCAAGCGGTACGTGTCGCTCACCAAGGCAAAATCGCTTATCTGCGAGATCGAGTTTCTGTCAATAGTGCAGGGTAAGAACAAACAAAAGCAGGAAATCGAGGGCTGGACAAGGGAGCTACAGCGAGAGTTTGGCAGCGGCGTCCACGGAAATTACTTTGAGCACGAATTGCTTCCTCCAGTCTGCCGTGCCGTGATTCGCTGCACCGGCGCAATGTTCAAGCGATTGGTCGAAGAACCAAGATGGATTGAACGGATTCGCTGGATCGAGTCACGTCCGCAGTTTCAAACATTTCACGAAGTTCTGGAAGCGTTCCGTGTGCAAGACCTGGCGCCGCTTGCGTCACCACCCAGCAATGCGCCGGTCGTTTGTATCATTGATTCGGGAGTTACCGCTGGGAACCCATTCCTCAAGAACGTAGTCCGCAGTGGCTTGCTGAAGTCATTTCTGAAGGGAAAGCCCGATAATCCCAATGATGAGCATGGACATGGCTCCGCCGTGGCCTCTCTGGCTGCGTATTATGCGCTGAGCCTTGCGGCTGGTGCGACGAACCAACCCAAACTGTGGATCGCGAGTGCCCGGATTCTCAACGAGCAGAATCAGATCGAAGACGAACGACTTTTTTCAAAGCTTCTGGAGGAAGTCGTCACATTCTTCACAAAAAAAGGTATTCGTATTTTCTGCTTGGCAATTGGCGATGACCGCAAGGTCTGGGGTGACACTTCTCGTCACGTACTGCCGCGCAAATCGTGGGTTGCCCGACGGCTTGACCAACTCGCGCGAACACGATGTGGTATTCGTTACTTGTACTGGCAATCTCGACATGCGGGAAATCGAAGCATTTCTGAACGACGGCAAAGACTACCCTGCGTACTTGGCTGAAGAGTCTGCTCAACTTCTTGATCCGGGCCAAGCGGCGCTTGCGATAACGGTCGGATCAGTTTCTGCTGGTACAAAGATTATTACCGCACGGGACGCTCGGGCTATCGCATTACGCAACCAACCGTCGCCGTTTACTCGCTCCGGTCCAGGAATTCGGAAGGAGATAAAGCCTGAGCTCGTAGAGTATGGAGGCAACTTGGCCATCGACACCGCGAGCGGAAAAGTGGCAACTAATCGAGGCTTGCAAATCGCTACGGCGAGCAAGCAACTCTCCCCAGCCATTAGCCACTGGACCGGTACGAGCTTCGCCGCACCCAGAGTCGCACACCGGCTTGCATTGATCGATCAGGATCTTCGTTCCTTAGGAATTCAGCCGTCGGCGTGTTTACTCCGTGCCTTCCTCATCAATTCCGCGTCACACCGGGAGGATGACGGTGAACTAGCATCTATCCGCAAGTCGTTTTCGGATGAGGACCGCGATCGCCTAAATTGGCTCCTGGGCTATGGGCTTCCTGACCAGGATCGAGCGACTGGCTGTGATGACTATTCAAGCGTTCTGTTTTTCCAGGGAGACGTAGCGGCGGATCACGTTCTGTTTTTCGACGTGCCTGTCCCGGCGCAATTATCTCGGTCACAAGATGAGCGACAGCTTACCGTCACCGTCGCCTATGCTCCTGAAGTGCAACGTTGGGGTCTGGAACGCTATTGCAGTGTCGAATTCAAATGGCGCATGTTTCGTGGAGATAAAAGCCGCGATGAAATCGTGGACGCTATGTCCGAGCCGCAAAATGAGTCAGACGAGGAAACCGTTGCCGACTTAGTTTTGGAAGTGACTGAGGATGCAACTCTCCCAAAGGAACTCCCATTTGTTCCTTCGCTTA
>CAZFLF010000426.1:0-6072 GCA_964519825.1 uncultured Pirellulaceae bacterium
TACCGCGCCATGGCCTCCACGGCGGGCACCGGACAGCCCGCGGCAGCAAGTTGTTCGCGCGATGCCTGAATCGCAGCCAGTAACTGCGGGGTGACTCCCGGCAGTCCTCCGTCACAAAGGTACCCGGTGCTGTCGAGCAACAACCGTTCCACCAAATAACGCGGCAGGGGGTGATTGTCGGCAGCGACAATTTTTTCCAGCCCGGCAACTTCGGATTGAAACTCGGCGGGGAACGGGCTGGCACGCGGCACGGGAACTTGCTGAACGACTTCTGAGATGGCTTTTCGCACCTCGGCAAGTCCGCGCTTGCGGTTGGCTTGCAGCGCGACAATCGGTATGGCGAGCCGGCTACGCAGCGCGGCGATATCGATCGACAGCCCCTTATCCGCTGCGATATCCACCATGTTCAACGCGATCACCGTCGGCAGGTTGAGCTCGAGCACTTGGCTGACCAGGTACAGGTTTCGTTCCAAGTTGCTCGCATCGACGATGCAGATGACGGCGTCGATCGGTTCCAGATCGTCGCGCAAGCCGAGTAATGCCTCGACCGCCACCATTTCGTCAGGCGATCGGGGCGCGAGACTGTAACTGCCCGGCAAATCAACAATTTGAAACGGTTGCTCGTCGATGTCGCAGCGGCCGACCTTTTTCTCGACAGTCACTCCGGGATAATTGCCGACCCGTTGCCGCATGCCGCACAGGGCGTTGAAGAGAGTCGACTTACCCGTGTTTGGGTTGCCGATCAGAGCCACCATCCCGGCACGCTTTTCCAACGACGCCGACATGACGAGACTCACTCAAAATATTAGGAACGGTTAGAACGAAATCGATGCGGATCCTAAATCGATGGTGAATACCTCACTTCAGTCCGCGCTGGGAATGAGTTCGACGTGGACGCGGGCAGCTTCACTCTTGCGAACACTCAACCGATACCCGCGAATTTCCAACTCCAGCGGATCTCCCAATGGCGCGGTGCCGATCACGGTGAAGGGCACTCCGGGAGTAAGGCCCATTTCCAAGAGCCGAATGCTGACGCCGTCTGTCCCTTCGACCTGAACGATCTTGCCACGCTCACCGACGGAAACATCCGACAGCGATTTCAAACCGTAACTCCGGGACGAACTAGGATTCCAATCAGATCGGTTTCGCGAAAGCAGAGCCTCTGTCCGTCAAGCAGAACGATGCACGGACTCCCGGGCTGAACCATTTCAATCTGAACGCCAGAGCGGATACCAATCTCTCGTAATCGCTGGACGTGTTCCGAGTGGCCGATCAACTCACCGATCTCAGCCAACTGGCCGCGAGCCAGATAGCGGAGCGGAATCAGTTCTTCGACACAGGCGGGATGGCGACGAATCATGGTATTGATACTCAGTCTCAGTGGTTCACGGCATGTTAGCGTCTGGAGAGACTGATTTCAACTGCTGACTCGCGTGAATTTTGCGATCTTCCTGGAAATGCCGGCTATTCGCGAGCGATCACTGGCCGCTTACGAAGATTTTGCTAGCGGCAGGGCCGGACCTGCAAGCCGATCCATTTGCTCCAGGATGCGTCGATTCAAGTCCGCGAGAGCCTGTTTTGCGTCGGGAGAGTCCGAGTTGATCAAGTTCGTGGTTTCCTGGGGATCCTCGGCCAAATGATACAACTCGTCGCGGCCACGGTTGAGAAAGTCCCGCATCAGTTTCCAGTCCGGCGTGCGGAAAACACGCATGTGAGTCCGCGAGCTGTGGTGGGTGCTGTATTCGGCGTACAAATTGTTGTCCCATTCGTCTTGTTGTCTGCGCAGGATTGGAAGCAGATTCCGTCCGCGAACAAGTTGATCTTTGGGCAAGTTCGCGCCGGCGATCGCCAGCAGCGTCGGATACCAGTCCAGATTCGTCACCGTTTGTTTCACGATGGTGTTAGGTTGAATCGTTGTTGGCCAGCGAACCAGCGCTGGGACCCGCAGCGACGTATCAAACATGTTTGGCCGTTGGCCCGCGGGGATATTGGTTGTCCCCGGAAGTGGATTTTTGACGATCCACTGCCCGTTGCCTTTATGCAATACACCGTGGTGCCCAATGTTATATCCGTGGTCGCTGGTGAAGATCACGGCGGTATTCTTGGCGATCTGCAACTGATCCAATTGATCCAGGACTCGTCCCAGGTTGCGATCGACCTCCAAGACACTGGCCAGGTACTCCCGGGTCAACTTTTTAACACGCGGCACATCGAGATTCGGGAATTCCGGAACGAGCGGATCGAGCGTGCTAAAGGGGAGCCAGTCTTGTTCACCGACCGGCAAGTACGGCGCATGGGGCGAGCGGAAGTGCAGGCACAGGGCAAACGGTCGATTGTGGTTTCGCTCGATAAACTGCAGCGCGCGATCCGTGAGGATGTCGCTGGTGTATCCGGACAGTTTCAGTGGCTGGCCGTCTTCTTCCAAAGTGGGGTCGCGCGGCGACGTACCTCCACCCAGAAAGCCCATGAAGTAGTGGAATCCGTTCTTAGTCGGGTGGAATTGGGATGGCGTTCCCAGATGCCATTTACCAATAAGCCCAGTCGTGTAACCATGTCGTTGCAGCACCTCGGGCCACAGCGTGTGCTTGGGATCGAGTCCGAGGTCTGCTTCCTTTTGTGGTTGAATCCAGTCGGTGATGCCGACTTCGGAACCATAGCGACTGGCGAACATGGCGGCTCGCGACGGGCTGCACACCGGAGTCACCGTGAAGGCGTTGACGAGATAGGCACCTTCCCGTGCGAGGCGGTCCATATTGGGGGTCTTTGCGTGCGGATGGCCCGACGCCCCCAAAGCCCAGGGCGCTTGATCGTCCGTGTAGACAAAAACGATATTCGGCTGATTAGCGGCTGCGGCATCATTGAGAACGACGGCCACAAACGCTACAACCAGCCCCCAAATGTGCGTCGTCATTACCAGATCTCCAGTCGGCTAAGTTCACTCGTGGATTGCACCGCTGTGTGCCAAGACGCTGGGACATGGTAAAGCAAACGGACGCGGGCCGCAGCCGAGCGTGGAATCGACCGTTCAGTAACCCAGGATCGCGACATCGCAGATTGAAGGAACCGAGACGTGGAGTATGTGATCGCTTTGGTGGCCTTGTCGGCGATGGAAATTGTCCTGGGAATCGACAACATCATCTTCATCGCGATTCTGACCGGCCGCCTGCCCGTCGAGCAGCAGCGGACCGCACGGCGTTTGGGCCTGGCGTTGGCGCTGGTGATGCGAATCCTGCTGTTATTGTCTTTGACGTACATTATGAGATTGACTGAACCGGTCATGCATCTCTCGCAGTTTGTGCCGCGAGAATGGCTGGACGAACAGGTCGATGCGGTCTCCATCAAGGACCTGATTCTGATAGTGGGCGGCCTGTTCTTAATTTGGAAGAGCGTGCACGAGATCCACAATAAGTTTCAAAGCGAGCATGACGATCAAGACACGGCTGGGAGGTTGAGTTTTGGCGGGGTCCTGGTGCAGATCGCTCTAATGGACGTGATTTTTTCGCTGGATTCGGTGATTACCGCCGTAGGAATGGTGGAGGGAGACACCTACGGGTTGGCCGTGATGATCATTGCCGTCATTTTGGCCGTCGTGGTGATGTTGATCTTTTCGGAAGGGGTCAGTCGGTTTGTGATGAGAAATCCAACCCTGAAGATGTTGGCCCTGAGTTTTCTGATCTTAATTGGGGTCATGCTCGTGGCAGAGGGAATCGGCACGCACATGAACAAGGGTTACATCTACTTTGCGATGGCGTTTTCGCTGTTAGTGGAGATGCTGAATTTGCGGATGCGCCGGGCGGCGTCGTAGGCCGTGCAATTCGAAATCGATTTGTTTATCATGGTGCCCAGGCAACGACGGAACACCAGAGGTATTCGAGTTCCCAACGATCAATCCGTTGTCGCTCGTCGTCATTCGATCGCCGGGCGAATATTGTTTTTGTTGGAAACTCCCGGGACACCCCATTAGGACGGACCATCATGCGAATCCTGGTTGGATGGGACAACCCTTCGGAAGCAGAAACCATCGAACTCATCCTCAGCGTCGACGAGACGACGGTGGTTATGTGCACGGACAGAGCGGCGTTTGAAGCGGGCATTGGCCAGGGTAATTGGGACGTCGTCTTGATGGCCACGAATTTTCCTAACGAGGAAGAGGCTCTCGAACTGTTCAAGAAAGTTCAGGAGGCGATGCCGCAGGTCCCGATCGTCGGATGTTGGAAGCAGGGCGAATTCACCAACCTCGCCCGGTTTATTTCGCATGGACTCCATTCGCATTTGATGCGTGACGTTGAAGGTGACTACGTCTTTCTCTTGCCCTCGATGATGGAGGCGGCGCAGGCGGCGGCGATTGCTCAGCGGTCACGCGTTCTAGCCGAGCGGTTGCGGGAAGAGGTCGACTCGGTGCGCCGGCTTCAGGAATCGGTTATCCCCCGCGATTTGCCGGCGCCAGAAGGCTACGAGATCGTCGCGCGTTACGAGCCCTCGCAGATTCGCATCGTCGGCAACGTCCCAGTAACGATGGCCGGCGGTGATTACTACGACGTATTCAATCTCGATAACGATAAGCTGATTCTGCTGGTCGGTGATGCTTCCGGGCATGGCGTCAAGGCGTGCATGTCGATCATGACGATGCACACGTTGATTCGCATGATTCGCGATCAGCGTTATCCGAAGACGGTCGACTTCGTTTCGGAAGTCAATCGACGACTGTGCGACAGCGATATTGTGCAGGATGAAGGTGGATTCATCACGTTGCTGTATTCGATTCTTGACCTCAACAACCATCGCTTGTTGTTCACGTCGGCGGGGCAGCCCATGCCCCTCTTGCAGAATCTGGAAACAAACGAAGTCCGCTGCTTGGGGTCCGAAGAGCAAGGTGGATTGCCGCTGGCGATCGATACCGACTGGGTGTACGAAGAGTGCGAGGTGTACATTCCCGAGAATTCAAGGCTGCTGATCTATACGGACGGTCTCGACGAGGCGTTCCCGGCTGATGCTGATCAAACGCACGATCAGTTTGGCATCAATGGAATCACTAGCACGCTGCAGGAGTGTCGCCATTTGCCGCTGGATCAAACCTTGCAGCGGTTGTTCGCCGATTCGAACGCGGCCACGAAAGGCTCCGGGCGCCACGACGACACCTCGGTGGTGCTGATGGAGCGGCGCGCTCCCGGTCGCACATAAGCCGCCGCGAACTCAAAAGTCGTACCACAGCGCCATGCCGAATTGCTGCTCGTGCTCGTTGAAAAATGAGTACTGGTTGCTCTTGCCGTTAAAGTAGTGGAATCCTGCGCGCAGGAGTGGACTGCCGGTACTGCTGCGCCAAGCCCATCCAGCCTGGGCGGTTACGGAGCCGCCGAAGTCGACCTCCTGCCTCAGGTGCCCATTCACGGCCCAAAACGGAGCTCCACGCGCCCCGGTCGGTTCAACCGGCGCGTGATCGATTCCAAATTGAAACTCCCACGGCTCGCTGACGTCGGAGTAAAAAGCCCAGCCGGACTCACCATAGATCCGTGTACGTGGCGTGAGATAAATCGCATGCCCTAGAATCAACACATCCCGCGAGAAATTCAGACGCTGAAAGCCCGGGTTCTTCAGCAGGAATTCATCTCCGACGTGGGAACTGGTGTGGTAGTACCCGAATTTCCACCGTCCCCGCCCCGCTCCAAAGCTAATCGGCAGTCCGCCGCGAAAGTCGACGGAACGCACGTCTTTGTGCTCCTCCGGATCGAGTCGCAACTGTGCCGAACCCTCGACGTCGAACTGGATCCCTTCTGGACGTACGGGATGATAAGTGCCGTAGCGGAGCAGTCCCACGCGCCCACCGATCGTAGCGTCAAATAGCCAGTCCTCTTCTTTTTCGTTGACGAAATTCAGGGACATCCGCGATTCTTTTGTGCCGGCCAAATAGTTCTCGTAAACGAGCCCCATTGGCAGCAGCTGCCAACTCCATTCGGCCCGTTCCATCCAGGCTTCGGGAAGGGCTCCATTCACGGCATCAAGATCGATATACGACTGGGGCGGACCAGTTTGGACTACCGCCGGCATAATCGCTGCATTCAGCGCCGGCGTGTC
>CAZFLF010000427.1:0-6072 GCA_964519825.1 uncultured Pirellulaceae bacterium
CGGCCAACAACGCGGTCCGCGCGGTCTCGGGGTCGAGCACCGTCCCGGCGCCGACGAGAATCTTGTCGCCCAGCCGCTCGGCGACGCGTTCGATGACTTGCGTCGCCCCTGGGACGGTGAAAGTGACTTCCATCACTTCGACGCCCCCCGCCAGCAACGCCTGCGCGACGTCCACCAATTGTTCGCCACTTTTGGCACGTATGACGGCAATGATGACACTGCGGAATACCCGGTCGAGTTGCTGCTGGCGGTTCATTGCGGATGATTTTGATTAGGAATCCTGGACTCGTTCTATGCGAAGTGCATAATATTCGATGCCTGCGACTCAGCAAACCCTGGCGAAGTTTGACCCCGCTCTGCCGAAGCTACGTAGATGAAGCAGTTCCTCCACTCGACTCCGGCCCAGTTGGTGCTGTGGCTTGCCGTTCTCGCGGCCCTTGTCGCGATTGGCGGTTTTGTCGTGGGAAGGTTGCGCGGTCGCTCCGACGACGAGCGGCTGACGGCAAACGATTTGCTCTCGAACTTTCGAGATTTGCATGACCAGGGTGACATCGACGCAGCGGAATTCCGAAACATAAAGACGGTGCTAGGAGTGAAGCTCCAGCGGGAGCTAAATGTGTCGGTTGGCGAGGGTTCGGTGCGGCCGGAATCCAACGGTGGATCACATCAGGGAAGAGATTCCGCAGGCTCCGACAATACCGCGGGCAGTTGATGCGGACGCAATCTGGGCGCCATGGGGATGGCCAAGACTGTTCGCTCCGATTGCTCTGGAAATGAACACTCCTATAGGTTAGGAATGCCGGTGGCACTCTGCGGATGTGTACGCTCGAACACGACGGAAGGGATTCCCGTAAAGGACGGTGGCCAAGCCACTCGTTCGAGAGCAAGGCAGCAGTGAGTTGAAAACACGGGCCTCGATGAGGTCCTCGGGGAATCCATAAGGAGGTCGAATGAACATGCCTGGTGGAAAGGACGTTGGTGCCGGTCGTCGCGGCGGCACCACCAAGAAAAACGCGTTTTGCTCGTTCTGTCGTAAAAGCTACCGCGATGTGGGGCCATTGGTGGAAGGGCCCGGTGATGTGTACATCTGCGGCGAATGCATCGATCTGTGTCAGTCCATTCTGGAACAGGAACAGCGCCGTCGAGGTTCGGATAAACAATTGTTCCGAGAGGTGCCCACACCACGGGAGATTGTCAAACATCTTGATCAATACGTCATTGGCCAGGGCGCTTCCAAGAAGGTGTTAGCCGTCGCGGTGCACAATCACTACAAACGGTTGAATCACGGGTTTCAGGGAAGTGACGTCGAAATCGAGAAGTCGAACATCCTGCTCATCGGACCAACCGGTTCGGGCAAGACGCTGCTCGCGCGGTCGCTCGCCCGGATGCTCAACGTCCCGTTTGCCATTGGCGACGCAACGACGTTGACCGAAGCGGGGTACGTGGGCGAGGACGTCGAGAACCTGTTGCTGAAATTGCTGCATGCCGCAGACTTTGACGTGGAAGCGGCACAACGCGGCATCATCTACATCGACGAAATCGACAAGATCGGGAAGACCAGCCACAACGTGTCGATCACTCGCGACGTGTCGGGCGAAGGAGTCCAACAGGCCTTGTTGAAGATGCTGGAAGGGACCGTGGCAAACGTTCCGCCGCAAGGCGGGCGCAAGCATCCCGAGCAGCAGTACATTCCTCTCGACACGACGAACATCCTGTTCATTTGCGGCGGTACATTCGTCGGTTTGGACGATATCGTGCGGAAACGTCTGGGCAAGCGGAAGCTCGGCTTCGGCCAGGGCATGAGCGTCAAGCACGAAGCGCCGCTGGGTGAAGTGCTGGCTCAGGTCACGACCGGGGACATCCTGGAATACGGGATGATTCCAGAGTTTGTCGGCCGCATGCCGGTACTCTCTTCGCTCGCGCCGCTCGATCACGACGGACTGGTCCAAGTGCTCAAGGAGCCGAAGAATTCGCTAGTCAAGCAGTATCAGGCCTTGTTTGAGATGGAAGGCTGCAACGTCGATTTCAACGAAGAAGCGCTGCATGCCATCGCGGACCGCGCACTGGAAAAGGGAACGGGCGCCCGCGGTCTGCGCTCGATTATCGAGGACGTGATGCTGGAAATCATGTTCGACTTGCCTGATCAGCCGAAGGGAAGCAGCTATTTGATCGACAAGACGATCGTCGAAGGACGCGTGAAACTCTTTAAGCTGCCGGAGCCAGTTTCCAAGAGTGCTTGAGTCGCACGCGAGCGGAGCGTGTGAAGATCAACTGGCTCCTCGAAGTACGCGAACGCGGGCGCGACAGTAACTGTCGCGCCCGTTTTCTTTTCGAAGCGAGTCAGACGCAAGAAAGACTCCCGACCCCGTCCACCGACTATTGCACGTCTCGCGGCCTGGATTGATCGAGCCGAGTTTCTTCGCGGACGATGGTTTCGATGGTTGACTGGCGCGGGTTGTCGGTCTTGATGGGCGGCTGTGCCGGAGGGGGTGCGGCCTTCGCGCCGGAGGACCCGCCCAAAACACCCTTGCTCTTCTGTTCCAGCCGCCTCTTGGCGTACATCATGCGCGTCGTCAGCACGGAACGGAAATCAAACACAACCGGCTGTCGTTGCGCGAGCGGCTTGAGATAGCGGGCCACGTCGGCCGCGGTCTGGATGCGGTTCTCCGTTCGCTTCGACATCATCTTTTGAATGATGGCCGCAACACGTTTCGGAATATCGGGCCGGAGGGTGTGCACGGGGGTGGGTTTCTTCTTCAAGTGCCCTTTCAGCTTCTCGGCCGTCGTCGCGAAGGGAAACGGGACTTTACCGGTCAGGGCAAAGTAGAACGTGCAGCCCAAACTGTAGATATCGGCGCGATGGTCGATCTTGTAGCTGTCGATGTATTGCTCGGGAGAAATATAGTCGGCGGTGCCAAGCCGATTCTGGCCGAAAATCATGGCCATCGAGAATTCCTCGTCGTTCTCGTCAACCATTGCCAACCCGAAGTCGAGGATCTTGACCGATCCGTCCGGACATACCAACAGGTTTTCTGGTTTGATGTCGCGGTGGATCAACCCCTGCCGATGTGCATATTCGAGGGCTTCGGCCGTTTGCATGATGATGTCGCAGACTTGGCCGACGTCGAGCTTGCGTTTCAGCAATAGCAACTCAAACAAGTTGACGCCGCGGACCAACTCCATCACCACATAATGCACCTTCCCGTAAATGTCGTCGGAGTCACCGAGTTTGTGGGTTCGCACGATATTGGGATGGTGCAGTCGCATCCCGGCTTGGGCCTCAAGGTGAAATCGAGCCAGCGTCCCCGCGTCGCCCCGCGCGTCCTCGGGCAACACTTTGAGCGCAACTCGCCACTTCGTCTCAATCTCTTCGGCGATGTAAACCCATCCCATCCCGCCGAAGCCAAGCACTTCCAGCAATTTGTATTGGTCCAGAACCAAACCGCGGTAATTGCCTTCCAACAACCGGTCGGCCTGAAAGCGCGTCAGATATCCGTCCTCGATCAGAACGTTGGCCATGTCTACAGGAGTCGGATCGTTGAGCTGCGCAACCGTAACCGCAGCGTCCTGGAGATCATCGAGCTCCAGCAGACGGCTCTTTTGCAGAACCAAAAGAAAGTCATGTACAGGTTGAGTAACGGGCATAGGCGACCCGCCGAGGGATTTGACTGGGGCCATTCTAAACACTGTGCGAAAAGATTGCACGCAAACATCGGGCCACGGCAACCAATTCTCGCCAAGCGTCGGGTAATGGGATTGGTCGAAACGATTGTACGGCGGACATCCGCAATGCAAAAGCATGGCAGACGTGGCTCGGAACGACGCGAGTTAATAAGAGGCAGATCGCAAGACGCAGATCAGTAAGGAGCAGATCGCAAGGAGCGACCTTTAGCGGCCAGGTGTGGGCTATGCGTAAGGCATGGGCCATGAGTCTCGGAGAGACTCAGCCACGGGAGACTAGCTCAACAGCAACTCTAGATCTTCGGAAGTCAGGCTGCGAATGAGGCTGTTGTTGGCCGAAACGATCGCATCGGCTAGATCCTTTTTGGACTTCTGCAGTTCTAGAATCTTGTCTTCGACAGTGCCGCGAGCAATGAGACGATAGGCAAAAACTCGACGGGTCTGGCCGATGCGGTGAGCGCGATCGACGGCCTGAGCCTCGACCGCCGGATTCCACCACGGGTCGAGAATGAACACATAATCCGCCGCCGTCAGATTCAAACCATGGCCCCCCGCCTTCAGGCTGATGAGGAACAGCGGGCAGGCCAAATCCTCTTGGAACCGCTTCACCCGTTCACCGCGATTGCGCGTTTGGCCATCCAGGTACTCGTAGACGATCCCCTGCTTGTCGAGATGGTGCTGCACGATCGCGAGCAGACTGGTGAACTGCGAGAAGACGAGGGCTTTGTGCCCGTCGTCGACGACCTCTTGCACCTGTTCCAGCAGCGCTTCAAGTTTCGCGCTCCCCTCGCCGATTTTCCTCTTGTCGAGCAATGCGGGATGGCAAGCTGCTTGGCGGAGCCGCAGCAGTGCTTCGAGCACATGAATCTTCGACTTGGCCATCCCTTTTGTCTTGACCGTGTTGGCCAGTTGCACGCGGTAGTAGTCTCGCAGATCGTCATAAGCCTGGCGTTCGACCGGAGACATCTCGCAACTGAGCGTCTGCTCCAACTTCTCCGGCAACTCGGTCAACACCTGCTCTTTCGTGCGACGGAGCAGGAACGGCCGCACCGCGCGCGACAGCACTTGCAGCGACTGCTGGTCGAGATCGGTATTCGAGCGTGCGAACGACGCGAACGCAGTCGATCGGCCGAGCATGCCAGGATTAAGAAAATCGAACAGCGACCACAGTTCGCCCAGATGATTCTCGATCGGAGTGCCGGACATGGCGAGGCGATGCCCCGCGTTGATCAAGCGACACGCTTTTGCCGCCTGCGAGGTGCCGTTCTTGATCGCCTGGGCCTCGTCGAGGATCGCGTAGTCGAACCGAAAGTCCTTCAGCTTGATCACGTCGCGGCGGAGCGTTCCATAGGTGGTGATGAGGACGTCGTAATCTTCCGGGTTGGCGTGGCTGTCACCCCGCTCGATGCCGGTAAAGTTCAGCATGCGTAACCCGGGAGTGAACCGCGCTGCTTCCTCGATCCAGTTAAACACGAGACTCTTCGGAACCACGACGATCGACGGCCGCCGGTCTTCGCCGTCGGCCAGTTTTCGTGTGCGACGCGCTTCCAAGAGAGCCAACACTTGCACGGTTTTACCGAGACCCATGTCGTCGGCCAAGCAACCGCCAAAACGGAAGTCGCGCAGGAAGTGGAGCCAACCCAGGCCATCCTTTTGATATTGCCGCAGTTCTCCCTGAAAGCTCGCGACCGGTTTTGCCGATTTGACACCGGAAAAACTCTGCAGCCTGTCGCGATATTCGTTGAAGCCCTGGTCGACTTGCACGTTCTCCTGTTCGACCAACAGCGCATCCAGCAACAGTCCCTGACAGGTCGTGAACCGTAGATTGTCGCCGGAAGTCTCGGCCAATTGTGCCAGCTTGCCGTATTTCTGCAGCCATTCTTCCGGCAGCAGACCCTGCGAGCCGTCGTCGAGTCGCACGAATTGTTCATTGTTGCGCAGCGCCTTGAGCAACTCGGGCAACGACGCGGTCACTCCGTCAAAATCAACGGTGCCATGCAACTCGAACCAATCGACGCTGGTGGTGACGTCGAGCTTGAATTTGCCGGGGCGGCGGACGCGCACCCCCTGGGTCTCGATCAGCCAGCCCTCCGCGTTCAACGCCCGGACCACTTCGACCAGCTTCTTCTGCGGAAGCGTAAAGTCGGCCTCCTCGCGGGCGTAATAACTCGTGGGATCGCGAAATCCGACTGCCGGCAAGCGGGCGGAAAACTCCTGCTCGCGCTCGCGATGTCGAATGAGCATGCGGTTATTGGCTTCGTCGAAGGCCGCCGACAGACCATCCTTCCAGGCAAACCGCTCGTCACCGTATTGAAAGGACAACTTGGCCCACAAATCGGTATCGCGGTACGCATAGCGTTGCGGCGGTGAGGAAATCTCGATCCGCGGCTG
>CAZFLF010000428.1:0-6068 GCA_964519825.1 uncultured Pirellulaceae bacterium
ATTCTCGTATGCGTTCCAAATGCGCGCCTGTCTCCGGATCGCGCGACTCGGCCAGCTTAGCCAGCGAGAAGATGATCAGGTCGCGACTTTCCAGCGATACGATTCGCTCGGCTGCCCGCAAACGAACGTGCAGTTCGTGGGGATCAAAGGGCTTGGAAATGAAGTCATCGGCTCCCGCCTGCAATCCCTTCACCACGTTGTGCGTTCTTTCGAGCGACGTCAACAAAATGCAATAGACGTAGGCACTCATCTGACGACGCCGAATACGCGCGCAAAGCTCGATGCCCGACATCTCCGGCATTTGCCAATCGGACAGAACGATCCGAATGTCACTCTGACAGATGAGATCGAATGCCTGTCGACCATTGCTCGCCTTTACGACTTCATATCCCAACTCCTGGAGCACTCCCTCCAGCAGCTCGAGATAGACCGGATCATCATCAACAATCAAGACTCGCACGGGTTGCGCTCCTTGGTATCAGTTTGAACGAATCGCTTGGACAATAAATCCCGTTACTACCGCGTCTCCGTCGGGCCATTTCCTGACGCTGTTAGCAGGAAGGGCTATCCGCCACGATGATGGAACGTAGGTCCTCGAAACGAGAACTCTCTTTCTTCAATTTGGCGAGGTAGACCGGGATTTCTTCCATGCGGCGTGCAGTGGCCGATCTCTCGATGCACTGAGCACAGTCTGTCAATTCGTAAGCAGAAACAGCCAGCGATGCTCCCTTGATTCGATGAGCGACGTGGGCGATTTCGTCCGTGTTGGTGGCAAGCACCGCTTCCTCCAGTTGTCTCACATCCACTTCGAGAGCGCACTGGAACGTCTGCAGAATGCGCTCGGCAAGATCAATTCGACCGAGGCATCTATGTAATAGGTCGTTCACATCCACCGGAATATTTGCCGGCGGAATCCGCGCACGAATCGAATCCATCAAGCTGCCCCCTGTGATTCGTTCGAATGTCTGACCGACGCAATCATCGCATGACGGCCAATTCAATGGCGCAGAAGCGCTGATGTTGCATCCTTTGTCACGAGCCGCGCAAGCCTACGTTAAGAATTCGCCAGCGTCAAAAACGGCTCGGAGGGTAAGTACACCGTCGTCTGCATCCAATGGCGCGGCAACCGTTTCGGCCACGAACTGGCCATCGGGAAGATCGCTGGCTTGGCTCGAATCAGTAGCGAACGGTTACACCGAGAGCCAGTGAATGGTCATTCCTTGGCCGCGAGCGATGCTGGCCGCTATGAGCATCGTTAGAATCCCGGCAATCGCGACGATCCCCAGAGTCGGCGTCATCTTCACCATTTAGCGTGGAGCCAATGTGTCGCTGCTTTCATTCCACGATTTCGACGCTGCGAACTCGTCGCACCAACGCGACCAAGGCAATCACGCAGCTGGACGTCAACACGACGACTGCCCACCAAGCCATGATTCGTTCGTCGTCGTTGCGAAATTTCTCAAAGCACAATTTGCCTGCCAACCGCATATCGCGCCACAGGTCCAACAACCGCCAGTAATCGTTGTGGGTGGCCGATCGCAAGTAGTCGCCAAACCGCCCCGGTAAGACCAGCAGACTCGACCACGCGATCGCGATTGGGGCCGCTCGCTGCAAGTGAGCGGCCAGCGACGTCAACAAAATGCTGTTCACTCCGCTGAGGATCGTGCCATAGGCGATCAGTGACAACACCAGTCGGCCGTTGCTCCACCAATACTCCGTCGAGGACGTGAACATCCCGTATTCGAAAAACAACAATAGTGCCGGTACCGTCGTCAACAGCGAGACCAGCACGCCGATTGCGAGCAACTTCCCGCAAATGTAATGTCGCCGGTCAATGCGGCGCGACAAATAGAATGGCAGCGCCCGCTCACGAAAGTCGGCCCCGACTAGCAGACTGCCGGAGAACGCCAGCAGGATCATTACGACGACGTTTTGCCGTTCCATGAAGCGTATGTAGCCGTTGTCCTGCGTGTGGTCCGGTTCGGCGCTGAATCCAAACTCCTTCAGGACCCGTTTCTGCACATCCTGCGGCATCGGCAGCTGGGTGACGGCGTAAATGATTGAACAAAACATCAGGAACTGCAGCAGCCCAACGGCCAACACAATCCAGTACAGCTTGCGGCGGAAGACCTGCACCAAAGCCAGCCGCACGATCGCCCCGCATGCCGCCCACGGAGAACGCAGGCGCCCATCCCAGCTGTGATAATGCTTTGTATCGATTTGAGCCATGAGTGTTTGCCGTGAGCTGCGAATTGAGCGTCCAATGGCCGCTACAATCACGAGGTGGACCATCGTCCTCACTGGTCGGTTCTTGGCGACTTCAGGTCCGTTTTTCTGACACGATCTTCAATTCGTCGACTGTAATTCGGGTTGGGTCAAGCGAAAGAACAACTGCTCCAAGTTCTCCTCTTCTGGCGTCACTCGAGTCAAAACAACGCCGCAGTCCCGCGCGACTTTAAACCACTGTAGCGACGACCAACCGGGCGGGACCTTGGCTCGAACTTCACGCGTCTCAGCCTGCGTCACTGATTCACATTCGACACCCGCCGCGGACAAGGCCGGTAGAAAGCCGCCAGCGCCTTGCCACGCCACGCGGTATCGCCCCGAGCCCGTGGCGCGCAGTTCCACCAAGCGCCCGGTTCGCACCGCAGACCCGCCGTGCATGACAACGATCTGATCACACAGTTGCTCCACGTCGCCCAACAAATGCGAACAAAGGATCAGACTCTTGCCCGTCTCAGTGACCAAATCCTGCAATAGCTCCAACAGCGCGGTGCGTCCCGCGGGATCCAGTCCATTGGTCGGCTCGTCCAATAACAGGAGTTGCGGGTCATGTACAAGCGCCGCTCCGAGCTTCAATCGCTGCAGGTTGCCTGCCGAATACTCCTCCAGACGTCGATACCGCAGCTCTCCCAGTCCGACGTAATTGAGAACCTCGTGGGCCCGCCGCCGGGCGTCTCGCCACGGCATTCCGTACAGCTCGCCAGACAACGAAACAAATTCCACACCGCGGAGCAACGAAACAATCGCTGCGGACTCGGGCATGTAACCAATTCGTCCACGCAAGTGACGATTCTGGTGACCGATATCAAAGCCTAGAACCGTGCCGCCGCCCGATTGTGGTCGTAGGAGGCCGAGCAACACTTTCAGCAACGTCGATTTGCCAGCGCCGTTGTTTCCCACCAGACCCACGGTTCCGGGCGCCAGCGACAAATTGATGTCGCGCAGTGCGGCGATGCGGCCGTAGTGAAAACTCAGGTCATGAATTTCGACCAGGGGCATATGCGGCGACTCAGGTTAAATCTCGGTATTCGCGGTTTTGAAAGATCAGCATGGCGGCGGCTAGAAACACAGCGGCGATCCCGACCAACGCCCAGGAAGCAGTCGCAGGATCCAACGGCTCAAACCAGCGATCTTGGGGTGGACGCAGCCCGTACGGCAAGCCGGCCCAATACATCAGGGATCGGCCATAGTAATTCACCGCAACTCGCTTGATGATTCCCGGCATGTTGCCGATTAATAACTCCATGAATAGGGAGTACAGCATCGCGAGGATCGTCGCATGCCGAAAGCAAACTGCGAAGAAGTGAAACAGGCACACATACGCGGTCGTCATGAGAAGGATCGCCGGACAGTACGCCGTGAATAAGTTGGCTCCCGCCGCGCCCGCCAATCGGCAATAGATCCAGAAACTGCCAACCACCAGTCCGGCGGTCAACGGCCAACTCGCCGCGAATTTTCCGAGCAAAATCAGCGGCCGCGGCACGGGACGTACGAGCAAGAAAACCAGCGTCCGTTCTTCGCGATCACCGCCGACGCTAGTCGCTCCGTAGGCAATCGCGCAAATCGGCACAAAAAAGGAGGCGAATACCACGAGCAGGAATTCGCTGAATGAACGAAGTGCGTCTTCCGGTTCGTTTCCGTCGCCATAGTTTCGGCGCAACAGGAACAGGGCGCCTCCCGCGAGTGGCAACAGGACCATGACGGTGTTGGTCGACCAGAACATGCGTCGCACCGACAGCATCCACAGACACACGAACGCTCTCAACCACCGCATGGGCACACACTCATTGCAACGAATCAAACACCGCTTCCGCGCCGGCGTCCAGCGTTTGAAAGCGCTGGACCCGGATTCCATCCTGCAGCGCAAACGTAGCCAGCCGAACGAATAAGTCTCCCGCGTTTCCCGTGCGGACGAGCAGTCGATCACCGCGTATCTCCACTCCTTCAACGCCGGGGATTTGAATCAAATCACCGGCGAGCGCACGTGCGCCGTCGGCGATGATCTCGACGGTGGTCGGCCGTTGGTCCAATAATCCGCGGACCGCATCGATCTCTCCGATCGCCACGACTCTGCCTCGCGCCAGCATGACGATCGTGGCGGCGATTTGTTCGACTTCGACGAGGATGTGACTGGAAACCAGAATTGTCTTACCCTTGGCCGCCAAGTCGAGCAGCAATTCGTTCAACTCTCGCCGACCACCGGGATCGATGCCAACCAGCGGTTCGTCAAGCAGCAACAATTGCGGATCGTGTACGAGCGCCTGGGCCAGTTTGATGCGCTGCCGCATGCCGTGGCTGCACCCGGCCAATCGCCGGGACGCGCGATCCGACATGCCGACCAAACGCAATGCCTCCGCGGTGCGCTCGCCGGCCTCGCGCCGCGAAAACCCGTGCAAACGTGCCAAGACAAAGACGAAATCGCGACCCGTCATCTCTTCATAAAAACTGTCGATGTCGGGACTGTAACCCAAAGATTCTTTCGCGGCAGTCGACCACGCGGCGTGTCCACCGATACGGACCGTCCCCAAACTCGGCCGCAGTTGCCCGCTGGCCAACTTGATGAGCGTCGACTTGCCCGCCCCATTCGCGCCAATTAGCCCGGTGATGCCCGGCGAAAGGGAACAACTAACATCATTGAGGCCGATGACGGAGCCGTAGAACTTCGTCACGCGATCAAAACTCAACAGCGACATAGGGACTAAGACTTCGAGCAATTGGATTCGCGATCTGCACGTATAGCGGCGAGGCGGATGATAACGAGCCAGCTTCGCTCGGGCAATCAACCGAAAAACGCCAACGCGGGAAAAGGATCGCGTCAGAACAGATTTCCGCAATCTAAGCTCCGCCGTCGATCCACTCGCGAGCCAGCGATCCTATCGCGAATGCAACACCGGCACGCCCAGCTTGCGGTCGCGCTGCCAGCCCTTGAGATCGGCCAGCAGTTTGTCGGGATCGATCGGTTTGTGGTAGATGCGGGAAAAACTCGCGGCTTGGGCCTGACTAAGTCGTTCGGATTGTCGCGGATCGGCACAGGCATTCAGATTCAATGACGTCATAAGCAGGAACATCGGCCACGCGCCGCGCGGGCGACCGGAGGACTGAAGAACTCGTTGTGCCAAATGAAACAACTCCAGGCCGTCGGTTTCACGCAACAGTAAATCAGTTAGCAATACGTCGATGTCATAGTGCAAAATCAACAGCCGCAACGCATCCGTCGCGTTAGTCGCCAGGGAAACCTCATAGCCATGTTCCGTGAGCAGTTGCTCCAGATGCAAACGGATATTCGGCAGATCGTCGACGACCACGATTTTCATGGGGACTCTCCGGACTTGATGGCTAGACCTGTCAACCAAATGGGTCCGGTACCAGAATTTGGCCCTGCGGACCGTCCTGGCCGTCTCTTCCCGCTGGAGGAGACACGCAACTCGCGGTGAATTCCTGGATTTCCGCTCGTAGATCCTGCAACACGCGATCCAGATCGACGATTTGTCGCTTGGCTGTCGCGTCTTCTCGGGCGAAAGCGGACTGTTCCAGGGCTTGGCAAGCAGCAAACGGCTCGCTCCGCGAATACATTCCCACCATCCCCTTCAACACTCTGGCCGTTTTCAAAATCGCGAGAAAGTCCTCGCGCTGTGAGGCATCTCGCAATTCGTTCAGCATGCGATTCATTTCTGCGACGAACGACTCCGCCAATTTGACGAGCACCGGCCGCTCACCCCGCACGCTTCGCAACAATCGCTCCCGTTCGGTGAAGTGTCGCGGGTGGCGGAGCGTCGGCATGATCA
>CAZFLF010000429.1:0-6068 GCA_964519825.1 uncultured Pirellulaceae bacterium
GCTCAATCTCTCGGTTGCCCGGGTAACGCGGCTGCTTGTCGGCTGGAATCGTGTTGATGTACGACGTGTTCAATGGGGCCGACAGTTCAACCCCTTCGCGGCGCGCCTTTTCCTCCAGGATGGAAAGCAAATAGCGGGCGCGATCGGCCCCCTTGCTGTTCAGCACATAATCCAGGGAATCGATCCATTCTTGCGTTTCAGCCGGGTCGACGTCCTCGACATGCTGTACAAACGGATCCGCATTCGTTGACTCGGCGCGAGCAACTGTTTCCAAATCAGCCATCGAGCAACCTCAATTGTCTAATGAAGCAAACTAAGCAAGATTAAAGCTTTGCGCTGGATCCGGTGCGTTGGAAAGCAGCTCTTCCGTCCCATCCCCGGCGCACGAAACAGCGGTGGTCGGATAGATTCTGGCCGACCACCTTCAGTTCGTAAAGGTCCAATTCGCCCGTTGGCTCGTTGCTCCGCGGAATACTCTATTGCCACCCTCCGGCTCACGGACTATTCTCCGCGCGCAATTCCAGCATGTGCCATGAAGGAGTCTCGCATGCGCTGCCAGCGTCTGTTCATCCGCGGTTTGGAGCCATTCACGGCCCTTGTCCTGCTTACCACAACCATTGGCTGCCAAACCGTTAACTCGGAGTTGGCGATGCTATTTGGTGATGTGCCTACGTCGCCGGAACCGAGTGTGTCATCGGCCACTGCGATCAACGCACCGAAGTTTCATCTCGAAATTCGTGAAAGCGGGAAGCAACCACAGCTTGTGCAACTTCCGCTGCCGGAAGTTCTCTATGTCCAACAGGCGCTTGAGCAGTCAGGCGCTATTCGCCGATTTCGCCGCATGAAGATTGAAATCTATCGACAGCTACCTGAGGGCGGTGGGCATCGGCTCGATGTGGCATTTGATCGTGTAACGCGCCGTGTGCCACCGGGCGCGGACTACGCAATTCATCCCAATGACCGCATCGTGGTCACGGAAGATTCCTCAACGGTTGTCGACGATATGCTCGAGACCATCACCGGGCCATTCGGCAAATCCGGCGGGTAGATGACTGTCCTGGAGATCTAGCGCGCTGGCCCCGCTCCTAATCCGGCGTATCGAGAAACGGATCCTGTCCCATCTCGCGCTGGATCTTCTTCCGTTCCTTTTCGTGGTGGAGCAGGACCATGCGATCGCGAAAATGTTTGCGTTCGACTTTGCGTTGAGCGCGTCGCAACAGTTTGGCGTGCTGGTCGAAGTTGCTCTGCCCGTTCGCGGCGATTCGTGCGACCTTTTCGGCTTTATCCGGGCCGAACCCAGAACGTAAGATCTCATCGTCGAGGGCCAGGTATTGGCGAATGGAACCAGGGTCACCTTGTCGCCCGCATCGACCGGCCAACTGTCGATCGATGCGCGCCGCGTCGTGAAGTTCTGTCAAAATAACGTGCAGACCACCGAGTTCGGCAACTCCTTCGTCCAGCTTAATGTCCGTTCCGCGCCCCGCCATATTCGTCGCCACGGTGATTCGGCCGCGCTGTCCGGCCAGGGCAACTATCTCAGCTTCTTTGGCGACCTCGTTGGCATTGAGCACCTGGTGTTCCAATCCGGCGGCGCTGAGTAATCGCGACAGGACTTCCGATTTGTCGATCGAACGGGTTCCAATCAGCATCGGACGTCCCTGCGCGTGAAGTTCACGGACTTCTGCGACAATCGCGTCGTATTTCTGCGGAGAATCGCCGAAGACTCGATCCGGCAGGCGGACCCTTTGTGGCGAGCGGTTGGTGGGAATCGGCAGCACCGGCGTCTTGTAGACGCGATAAAACTCGCGCGACGAGGATCGTGCGGTACCTGTCATACCGGCCAAGTAGCGGTAACGCAGGAACAAATCCTGCACGGTGATGCGGGCGGCTTGACCGGTCGGAACCGTGACTTCGATTTCTTCTTTGGCTTCGATCGCCTGATGAATACCGTCGCGCCATTTTCGTCCCTCGGCGAGACGCCCCGTGAACTCGTCCACGATGACGATTTCTCCGTCTTTCACCACATATTGCCGGTCGAGCAGGAAATCGCGAAATACCTTAATCGCTCGTTCAATGTATAGGTACAAGTCGACCAGTCCGACGCTCGACAACAGCGCCGGCTTAGGCAAGGCGCGGACGAGTTGTCGTCCCTCCGTTGTCAGTTCGATTTTCTTCGAATCATCGTCCACATCGAAATGCTCGTGTTCGACGAATTGTGGAGCGTATTTCGCTGCCCATTGGTACGTCGCCACGACCTGTTCGCGGGCTTTATCACCAAGCGATCCGATAATCAGCGGCGTGCGGGCCTCGTCAATCAAAATACTGTCGGCTTCGTCCACCAGCGAGAAATGCGCGCCGCGTTGCACCGGCTGATCCCCTTCGGATTCGAAGCGATGACCACTTGGACTACCGAGAAAGTCCTCATGACGGACCCCGAGACGACGGAGCAACAAGCGGTCGCGGAGGAAGTCGAAGCCAAATTCCTTCGCGGTGCCGTAAGTGATGTCACACCCATACGCGTGGCGGCGGGAGTCGGACGAGTCCTTGGTCTGGATAATTCCGACCGTCAGCCCCAGCAATTCATAAACTGGCCGCATCCAATTCGCATCCCGTTCGGCCAGATAGTCGTTGACCGTGGCCAGGTGGGCTCCCTTGCCGGCCAGAGCGTGCAAATAAAGTGGCAAGGTCGCGGTCAATGTTTTGCCCTCACCCGTTTCCATTTCGGCAATCGAGCCGTGGAATAAGGCGATTCCACCCAGGATTTGGACGTCGAAATGTCGCATGCTCAATACGCGCCGTCCTGCCTCCCGGACGAGCGCGAATGCCTCGACCATCAGTTTGGAAAGAGGCTCGCCTGCTTTGATCTGGTAGCGGACCGAAAGGCTACGTTTCCGCAACTGCTGATCGGACTCGGCTTGCAGTTCGGTTTCCAACAGATTGACCTGTTCGAGAATCATGCTCCATCGGGCGAACTTCCTCGACACGGGTCCGCCGATCACCGCCAAGACTTTGGCCAGTGATCCACGAGGAATTCGGTGCGTTGACATGGCAACGGGTCCTTCGAAGACAATAGACTGCTGAACAACTACTCCTACTGTACCAACCGGCAAGAGTTCTGCGACAGATGCGCGTGCGACAACTGAGCCAATCGGCCGTGGAACACCCGGTGGTTCCGCTAGAAGCGTCACAAATAGGTCATTTCGCGTCAGCTTCTGGGAAGATGCGATTACGCGACTTCATCGCTTCCGGTCGTAAATTCCTAGTGGGTCTGGTACTCCAGTTGCTCTTCTGCGAGATCTATGATCGTGTGTTGCGCAACCTTTTCGAGGATTATCCCCTCCTGAGTGCTCAAATAATGGATCTTCAGAACGATCCGGGGCGGATGATTTTGCTGCACTGATGCAGAAAGCGGCAGTTGATCGCTGCAATGGTCCAATGCGATCTCCGGAGCCGCGAGACTGTCTTGATCGAGAATTCCTAGCATTCTGGTGGCGAACAGGATGCAACGTGAATAAGATAGTGAAAGTCGGCGGAATGCATGGGCCGGCGTAGGTTTAGGCAAGGCATGGGATCGGACCGACGGAGCCGGAACGAACCCACTTTTTGAACTGTTTCCGTGGCTGGAGCATTTGTCATGTCGCAACGCCGTTTCAGGCTGTACTTCGTTTTTCAACTCACTTCTCTTTGCCTAGTCGGCTGGGTGGGTGCCGCGCCTCCAAGTGCGTCTGCCGAACCAGCGCGTTTGGCGACGTACGAAACCGCAACTGGCGAACTGTACTTCGCCCTCAACTATGCAGTTAAACCTGTGCCTGAGCCAATTCGGCCGCAAGAACTTGTCGTATTGATTGACACCTCTGCCAGCCAGACCGGCGCTTTTCGTGACGACAGTTTGGCGGCGCTGGAGAGTCTATTGGCCGGCTTGGGCCCGCAAGATCGGGTGAAATTGATGGCCGTCGACATCAGCGCAGTTCCTCTGACGAATGGCTTTGTCGCCCCAAGCGGTGAGAGTATTGCTGCGGCGATGGCCAAGTTGCAGCAGCGTGTCCCCCTTGGTTCGACGGATATGTTTGGTGCGATTTCGGCAGCGACGGCAAGTTTTGATAATCAGACAGCCGCCTCTCGCAGCGTGGTCTATATCGGTGACGGAGTGAGCCGGGCCAACGTCGTGAATTCAGAAGAGTTCGCAGGACTGATGCATGGGCTGGTGTCCAAGCGAGTATCCGTGTCGAGCCTGGCAATCGGACCTTCCCGTGATGTGCATCTCTTAGCCACGATCGCCAATCATACCGGCGGCGCCGTAATCATGGACTCCGATGAATCCACCGGACAGCAGTTCGGACAAGTCTTGGCGAAAGTGGTTCATGCAAGTGTTTATTGGCCGGTCAAGTTCACGTTCTCAGAAACGGTTGCAGAGTCATATCCAAAGGACCTGCCACCGGTTCGCAGCGACCGCGATTCCGTGGTTATTGGACTGCTGAAGCAAGCCGGTTCGGTTGAATTGAACGCGTCTTTTGAAGTGAATGGCCGAGTCGAGGAGCATACGTGGAAGTTGGCCAGCGAGAAACCGAGCGCGGATTTCGGTTTCTTGCCGAAATTAATAGAGTTCGCCCGACCGGACGGCGGTTTGAGGCTGCCGACCGTTGGTTCCGATGGACTGCGGGAAGCATCGCGCGTTCTGTCGATGCAAGCTGACCGAATTGCAAACTTGGGTACTCACGCACTGGCGACCGGTGATGTGGCGGGGGCGAAGAGCGCGGCCGCAGCGGCACTGTCGCAGGATCCGTCGAATCCAACCGCCGTGGCCGTACAACAGGCCGCGGATCAACTGGGCGCGAATCCTCCTGCCGCAAGTCCTCCCGCTGCGAATCTGCCGGCTGCGAGTGCATCCGCCAATTCCACGGATCTCAAATTGGTGGGAAATCCAGCGGATGCCCCAGCGGACTCGCTGCTGTTGTCCGAGGGGGGAGTCGGGAAGCTTCTTGATACTGTCGAGAATTCAAGACGCATTCAGGCTCAAGTCGTCCAAGCCGAAGTCGAACAAGGTTTGAATGCGGCGCGGCAGAAAGTGTTGACAGATCCGGACCTGGCGATTGGCGATTTGAAGTTGCTATTGGACAACGTCGATCGTGCGCCAGAATTGGAAGCCGACGTGCGATCCCAATTGCGGGACCGAATTGTCACGGCGCTCCGGCAAGCCGAAGCAAAGAAGATTGTGGTCGAGAATGAACGGCAGAGTGCCCAAGAGAATCAAGTTGCCGCTATTGATCAGATTCGCGTGATCGAACTGACTGCTCGCAAACGTCAGAAAATCAAACAGCTTCTGGACAAGTTCAACTCGCTGTTGGAGGAGGGGAAATACCGAGCCGCGGAAGAGGACGTGGCCTATCAAGTCCGTGACCTGGAGCCGCAATCTGCTACCGCCGCTGCGGCGGTTTGGAATGCCCGTATTATGAGAAACGTCAAGGAACTGGCCCGCATTCGGGAACTCAAACACCATAATTTCGTGGACGCGATGTACTTCATCGAAGAGTCATCGATTCCAATTCCGGATGAACCGCCAATTGTTTATCCCAAGGCCGAGGTTTGGGAACAGTTGACGCACAGTCGTGCAAAGTACAAATCCATGGACTTGGCCGGCTCGTCGGACGGCGCGGAACAGCGCATCGCGCAGCTATTGGGTAAGGAAGGCGATTTTGAGTACCCGGACGTGCCGCTCCAGGACGTTGTGGATTCCTTGAGTCTCAAACTAAACATCCCAATCGTCCTCGACACGAAGGCCCTTGAGGAGGCTGGCGTCGGTACCGATAAGACCATTAACGTGAATCTGCGAGGGATTACCTTGCGCTCGGCGTTGCGTCTGATTCTGGGCGAGCTTGAGCTTACCTACATGATTCAAGACGAAGTGTTGAAAATCACCACCGTGGAAAAGTCCGGCGATATGCTGATCACCAAGGTTTATCCCGTCGGTGACTTGGTGATCCCGGTTATTTCGGGTGGCATGGGCGGTGGTGGTGGTGGTATGGGAGGCATGGACGGCGGCATGGGTGGAGGAGGCATGGGTGGAGGAG